>CAUVFI010000031.1:0-8594 GCA_963551055.1 uncultured Campylobacter sp.
AGCGTCGTAAATATCGACAACGGATTCGGCGCCGCGTATAACGCGAGCCTGATAAATCATCTCTAAAATTTTAGAAAAAATTTGTAAGGGGCAAAGTTGCGAGAGGATACGAAAAAAGCAATACTTCCGCCTGCGGACGCATCTAGAAGTGAGTATTGTCGGGATACTAGAATGAACTGGGCGATGGCGGGTATTGCTATTTTAGCATTTGAAATTTTTATCGCAATTTACGTCAAAGGCGGCTTCATACGCTACTATCTAGGCGATGTGCTAGCCGCGGCGATGCTTTATGCATTCGGGCGAGCCGCGTTTAGGCTGCCGCCTAAAGCTTTAGCGTTAGCAATCTTTACTCTCTCGCTAGTTATCGAAATCGCACAATATTTTAAAGTGCTTGAAATTTTAGGCGTCCAAAATTCTATATTGCGGATAATTTTTGGTGGAACGTTTGATTGGACGGACATTGCCTGCTACGCGATAGGCTGCGCTTTAGCTTACGCATCTGAAAGTATCATTTATGATAAGGCGCGACTATGGAGGCGTAAAAGGTTGCCTAAAAATTTTAATGAAATTTTGCAAAGCGGCGATGAAGAAAAGATCAAAGCGGTATTTCAAGCCCTCGATATAAATGCGACTGACAAAGACGGCAACACGATACTTCATATGCTACATGCGGACAAAGATATCAAGAAAAAAGACCCAAACTCACCCTATGTGTATATGGGCGCGAATTTAATCGAATGGATCATCATGCAAGGCGGCGACATAAACGCTAAAAATAAAAAGGGCGAGACGCCCCTTAGAAATTTTATGTGGTATGTATATAAAAATTTACAACCGTATCAAAAGTTAATAATCGTAGGCAATCAAGGTTATGCTTCTTCGGTATATGTAGAACAAGTAAATGAAGTCGTTAATATCGATTTTGGAATAATGTATAACTATATATACAATCTTCTACCTAAAAAATCGCAAATTTATATTTGGCGCCGCTTCGGCAAAAGGTTGGAATATCTATATGTGCCCGAGTATCCAACGGATATGGAAAAACACGATCCGCAAGAATACAGTCAATTTACCTATGATTTTTGGATGAAATTCTTAAGACAAAAAGATAGCGTGCAGTATAAAATGATACATGCGGCTACTAATTTATATTGGCATTGGGACTATAACGGGGAATACGGAAGTTGGATTTTATGGGATGACGATTATACCGATGAAGCTGCCGTCGAAATCAAAAAATATTTTAAGCTAGGCAATAGGCTAGATGAGCTAAATGACGGCGTGCTTGATAAGATGTTTTATGATCTAAGAAAGAGCTGGCGTGCCGAAGATGTAGGTAAGCTTAGATATCTGTTCGTGCTTTGGTTGCTTAAAAATCCCGAGCCGTTTTTAGAGGACGAAATTTAAAAGGAGAAGCGATGGATAAAGAAAAAGCCGTGCAAAAGATGACCGAGATCATGGCGAAATTCGTCGGCTACACGGGCAAGGTGCTGCCTGACGACGTGACGGCGAAGCTAAGCGAGCTCGCCGAGCGCGAAACGCAGCCGCTGGCAAGGGAGATCTACAAAACGATGTTTGAAAACCAGCGCCTAGCTAAGCAGCTAGACCGTCCGTCCTGTCAGGATACGGGCGTGATCCAGTTTTTCGTGCGCTGCGGAGCGAACTTCCCGCTCATCGGCGAGCTTGAGGAGCTGCTGCGCGAGGCCGTACTGCGAGCGACGCGCGAGGCTCCGCTGCGCCACAACAGCGTCGAGACGTTTGACGAGTACAACACCGGTAAAAACGTCGGCAAGGGCACGCCGAGCGTATTTTGGGATATCGTGCCGGATAGCGGCGAGTGCGAGATCCACACCTATATGGCGGGCGGCGGCTGTAGTCTGCCCGGCAAGGCAACCGTGCTGATGCCGGGCATGGGCTACGAGGGGGTCGTGAAATTCGTCATGGATATCATGACCAGCTACGGCATAAACGCCTGTCCACCGCTGCTAGTGGGCGTAGGCGTGGGCACCTCGATCGATGTGGCATCCTTGCTATCTAAAAAAGCGCTGATGAGGCCGCTTGGCTCGCGTAACCAAAACGAACGCGCCACGCTAACCGAAAAACTGCTCGAAGAGGGCATAAATAAAATCGGCCTCGGCCCGCAAGGAATGAGCGGCGCGAGCTCCGTGATGGGCGTGCATATACAAAACTGCGCCCGCCATCCCAGCGTCATCGCCGTCGCCGTAAACGTGGGCTGCTGGTCGCACCGCAAAGGGCACATCGTCTGGGACGAGCAGCTAAGCTTTGCCGTAAAATCGCACAAGGAGTTCGCGCTATGAGTAAGAAAATTTTAACCACGCCGATCGCGCCCGAGGATCTGGCGGATATCAAGATCGGCGACGTGATCTACCTCAGCGGACACATCGTCACCTGCCGCGACGTGCCGCACAGACGCGTCGTGCAGGAGGGCCGCGAGCTGCCGCTAGATATCAGGGGCGGCGCGATCCTGCACGCGGGACCGATCATCAGAAAAACGGGCGAAAAAAGCTTTGAGATGGTCTCGGTGGGGCCGACGACTAGCATGCGGATGGAGAAATTTGAGCGCGAATTTATCGCTAAAACGGGCGTGCGCCTGATCGTGGGCAAAGGCGGCATGGGCGAGGGCACGATGAGCGGCTGCAAGGAGTTTGGCGCGATACACTGCGTATTTCCCGCGGGCTGCGCGGTGGTCGCCGCGACGCAGGTCGAGGAGATCGAGAGTGCGGACTGGACGGAGCTTGGGATGCCAGAGACCTTGTGGAAGTGCCGCGTGAAGGAATTTGGTCCACTCATCGTCTCGATCGACGCGCACGGAAATAATCTTTTTGAGCAGAACAAGGTTAAATTTAACGAGAAAAAGGACGCGGCGCTGGCTGAAATTTTACCGCAGGTCGGGTTTATAAAGTAACGCACTAATCTACTGCAAAGTAAACCACGAATTTTGCGGTAGATTTATTAGTCTAAATCTAAAACCTCTTTAAATTTTAAGCTGAATTCTTTTTCAAGATTTTGATTGTAAAATTTAGGTACTGCCGTGATTAAATATTTACACCGTTGTTTGTCTTGAAGTAGTTTTTTATTAAAAATTTTCTCCAAAAACTCCTCTTTCCAAGCATCGTTTGCCATAAAGCCATCGCCTTTTGGCTCGATAAATACTTGATAGTTTAGCTCCTCTCCGCTAAGGCTCTTGCAAAAAAGCAAAAAATCCGGTTCAAAAGCCTGCCCTTTTTCATCATAAATTTTTAGCTCTCGCTCATTTCTAACTAGATAAATTTCACTAAATTTTTGCGAAATTTCGTTTTCATGGTTGGCAAAAAACTCCACAAAAGCTTTCTCTTCACTCGTACCGTAATTTGCATTAAATGCATACCATTCTTTATCGCTTACAACCTCTTCTTGCCCATATGTTCGTTCATCATTTTTAGCGATATTTAGGCTTTTATCCTTAAAAATTTCATTAAATTTTTTACTTTTATATTCACTCGCCTTATATTTTGAAATTGTTTCAAAATTATCTTTTATATGCCTTAAAAGCTTTTTTGCAACAGCTAGATATTCATCGCTAGAAATAGCCCTCTCATCGGTATCGCTTATAAAATTTACGCTAAATTTATCCTCCAAAAGTTTTAAAAACTCGCTTGTAGATTTTATGTCGGTGAAATTTGCTTGCAAATTTTCAAAGTAAAAATACTCATCCGCACTCATCGCTACCCTCAAAATATGCCGTGGAATTTTCTTTTCTTTAAGTATTTTGCGTGATTTAGCAGTTAAATTTTCATCATTAAACACAATCTCCTTAAAGACCAAATTTGACCCAAGCGTAAAATCTATTTCGTTTGGTATCTCTTCAAATTTAGCCTTATCGTATCCTATTAAAATTTTGTCGTTATGCCACACAAGAGCGTTTTTATAAAAGCTAGTCGCCTTAAAGCTATCCTTTAGCTTAAGCTCCTTGCGAACCGTATCTTCATCATAAATTCCAACATCCCTTAAAGCCGTCTTTAGCTCGCTTATATATTTACTATCGTTATTTGTGTGATAATAAATTTCTTCTAAAATTCTTAGCTCATTATCCAAATCCCTATCAAATTTTCGCTTAAATTTATCATCATCGCCATTTAGCTTAAACGGAAAATATCTAGCCCCTCGTCCGATTAGCTGAGCTTCGCTTATGGTTGTTTTACCAGGCTTACCGTTTTTGCCGTCTCTGCTTTCATAAAGCCTAACGATATCAAAAAGGTTTAGTACATCCCAGCCCTCATTTAGCTTATTTACAGCAAATATCGCTCGCACTGGATTTTGCTCGTCTTCAAGAGAGTTTAAAACAATCTGATTTTCCTTCACCTCACTTTCGTTATTTACGTTTAGGCAGCTTTGTGGTTTGAAATTTTGTCTTATCCTTTGCGCTAGATTATCGCTTGAAATCCCATTGGCGTCAAAAAATTTAAAAGCCTTAGCTAGCGTTTCATCTTTGATTTCGTTTCTAAATTTATCTACAAAATTTGTGTCCGCTTCGTCTACAAGCCGCCTAAATTTCTCTTCATTTTCGTTTGATTCTTTTATGGTTTTTGACTTAAATAAAATTACAGGCTTTAAATTTATATCATGATTTGCAGCCAAAGCACCTCTATATAAATTAAAAATAACAGTACTCATCATCTTATTTTCATCGCTCATATCACTTTTAAAAAGCTCGATCTCCTTTGAGTATCCCTGCTCTCTAAATGCCTTTAAATCATATTTGTAAAGTACTTTATCTTTATATTTTTCAGCGATTTCTACACTTTCATAATCCAAAGTCGCACTAAATTCAAGCAAAAGATTTTTAGGATTTATTTTTAAAATTTTAGCGACCGTGTTTTCCCAACTTGGCGTTTGGAACTCTTCTAAAATTTCAGCATTATTCTTTGTGTCAGCACTTAGATGATGAGCTTCATCGGCGATCAAGACAATATTTTTATCTGATAAATCCTCAAACGTAATAGCATTTTCTCTTGGTTCATTTAGATCTAAGTGTAGCTTTTGGATCGTGCAAAATTTGATATTTATCTCATTTTCGTTTTGTATGCCCTCAAAATTCTCGCACTCTTTTATAAAAATTTCCTTACTGTTTATAAAAATTCGCTCGGTAAAAAGATATTTATTAGAATTTGCGTTTAAGAAATTCTCCTTTGTCTTTTTGATGATATTGTCGCTATTTACGAAAAATATAAAATTTTTATACCCTTTTTCAAAAAGATAAAGTATAAGCCCCGCCATAACAAGTGTTTTGCCGCTTCCAGTTGCCATATTAAACATCGTATGAAGAGGTAACTGTGGCTTACCGTTAAAGTCGTTTTCATATAAAATAATAAATCTCTTAAATGCCTCTTTTTGATACTCTCTAATCATAAATTTTAAATTTTCGCTCACGCTTTTTGGTAAATTTACGGCTTCAATCCCACGCTTTCCAAACTCGCTAGTTAAAATTTCATGCAGAAATTTCATTTTCTATCTCCGTAAAAGCTAGCACTCGCTTCTTTTTCGTCATCTGAGATTTTAAAGTCCGCATCATTAAATAGAGCTTAAATTTACGTAAAGTTGATTTTTGTCTAAAAACTCATCTAGTATCCGCTTTTGCTCCTCTAACCTTAAAACCTCAAACTCGTTTATGTTTTTGCTAAATTTTTTCATATCGACTTTATAGTTTAAAAATGCGTTCTTATCTATCTCTTTAAAAATTTCTAGTATCTCTCTTTTATTTTTTGCTTTAACGATTTTTTCTTTAAAAAGCTCATTATGCTTTTTAAGCTCAAAATATACGAATTCGCCGCCGCCTTGCCAACCCAAAGCCCTACTTGCTCCGCCCTGTTCGCCCTCAATCACCTTTTTAAGCCTATCTTTTGTTATCGTTTCGATGTAATCCATCTGCTCGATAGCAATAAATTGTCTATTCATTTTCATTGCTACCGCCGCAGTAGTCCCACTTCCAGCAAAAAAGTCTAAGATAATGTCGTTTTCGTTTGTTGAACTTTGTATAATTCTTTGAATCAATTTTTCAGATTTTTGTCCTTTTACTTCATCTGTTCCTAGCATTTTAGATACAGATTCACCAGAGTAGCTAACTATTGCAATACTATTTAAATCGTCATATTCGTTTGCATTCCATACATCTTCAATAGGATATCTTTTAATTCTAGTATCAAAATTTATTTTATTATAAATATTGCTGATTTGCTTTTTATCCATATCGTAATCACATAATATGTCCGTAAGTTTATTCTTACTAACTAATTCCTTAAAATTTGAATTATCTATATATATTTTATTAAAGAACATTTTATTTTTATTTTTTGAATAGAATAAAATAGAGTCATGATTTCTAACATAATTACTTACTCCTGTTTTATATCCAGACAGCCAACCTATTCTCCAAATAACTTCTCTTTGAAAATTTTCTAAACCAAAAATTTCATCCATTAGAACTTTACAATAATGGACTTGATTGTAATCTAAATTTACATAGATACTGCCATCCTCTCTTAAAAGTTCCTTTGCTATTTCAAGGCGATTTTTCATAAATACAAGCCAAGTGGAGTGATTAAAACTATCGTTATAGTTAAAGCTATCGTTGCCAGTGTTATAAGGTGGATCTATATAGATAAGTTTTACGCGCCCAGCAAATTCCTTTTTTAAAGAGTGTAAAGCCAAAAGGTTATTGCCTTTTATTAAAAGACTATCTGTGATAGTATCTTGCGGTAGATTGCGGGCGAGATTGATCTCGGCATTACGATTAAATTTATTTACTAAGCTGCCTTTAAGCTGCGTGGGACTGACTGACTGACTTTGACGGCCGATACGCTCAAATGCAGTTAGGACTTTTGGATCGCAAAGCTGAGTTATCTCATCTCTAGCTAAAATTTCATTGAAAAATATCTCGTTACCCTTATCGTCGTCATGGCTTGCACCGCCTTCTAGAACGCAGTCTTTATAAGGAAAATTTAACACGACTTCTCTACTTTTACCGATAAATTTATCTTTACTAGAAAGTCCGATTTGGTTTTTAAAGCTTGTAAAGCTATCCGGCATAAAGCTCTTTAGCTCCAAAAAATCGCAAAATTTATCTTGCATAAACACCGTTGCTCCGCTAATTTCTTTGAAAAATTCACTCTTTATCGTTTCATTTCCCAACAAAAGAGATAAAAGCTCGCCGTCAAAACTTCTAGCTCGCTCTAAAACAACCCACTTTTTTATCTCTTGTTTTTCGTCTAAAAGATCATTTTGCGCCTTTAGGCACGACTTTAATTCATCATAAATTTTCATTTTTTCTCCTTTTATTTTAGCTCCCCCCAATCCTTCGCCACATTTAGGCTCGTTTTTAGCGGTACGTTTAGTTTGTAAATTTCTTGCATTATCTTTTGCGCTGCTGCGCCAAACTCCTCCGCGCAGCCATCCTGCACCTCGAAGATAAGCTCGTCGTGTATCTGTAAAAGCATTTTCGCGCGCGGGCTTAAAAGCGGACGGATTTTTACCATCGCCATTTGATTTCTAACAATAGTGATGATTTCAGGCACCGCGGCCGCCATACCCCAGAGACCCGGTATCAATCCCGCACCGCCTGAAATAGCAGCATTTTTATAACTATAACTAGATATTAAACCCTTTACGTCGCCGATACTTGGAAGCGGATTTTTACTATAATACTCTTCCTTGCCGCTAACTACGCTTTCTAGTGCACTATTAATACCGTCAGAAATTTTATTTTCGATCGCATTTGCCATAATGTATCCTTTGGAATGTTTTTGCGCGCTAATTTTACCATTTTTTTATAAGTTAGCTCTTGCTCCGTCAAATTTTTTACCCCCAATCCTTCGCCGTATTTAGCGATGTTTTAAGCGGGACGGTTAGCTCGTCAATCTTGCGTCATTTCGCGCCGTCTTTATTTTTCGTCACGCATTATGTTTTGGGTGTAAATTTCACGCTTGCGTAGAGGTAGCTTGCAAGCCCTAGCGCGCCCAGTATTGCGCCCGCCTCGCCTATGTATTCAAGCCCGAAGCTCGTTGCGATCTGATGCCCCAAAAGCGCTCCGCCGCCGATGCCTACGTTGTAGATCGCCGAATAGATCGATATCGCGACATCGGTAGCGTCGGGAGCTAGCGCCAAAACCCTAATCTGCAAGCAGAGTCCGAAGCCGAAAATCCCCACTCCCCAGACGAAAGCTGCGAGCAGCAGCGCCGCGTCATTTGCGGCAAAAGCTTTTAGCGTTAGCACCGAGGCTAGGATAAAGAGAATCGCGCAGATCAAAAATGCGTTCGGAAATGAGCGGTAAAGCTTCGAAAAAAGCACGCTCGCAGCGATGCCAGAAGCACCGAACGCAAGCAGGACGTAGGTTACGAAGTGATCGCCTGCGGGGTTAAATTTTGCCACGAAGGGCTCGACGTAGCTATAGGTCGTAAAATGCGCGCCTACGAGCAAAAACGTCAGCAGATACAAAGCAAGCAGCATCGGGCGCCTTGCTAGCATCGGCAAGCTCGCAAGGGAGCCCGCGCGGCGGCTTGGCAAAAACGGTAAAATTTTCCAAAGAAACAGCGCCT
>CAUVFI010000032.1:0-8563 GCA_963551055.1 uncultured Campylobacter sp.
TGCGATCCAAGCAGACGTGATAAATTTCGTCCAAAATGCCGTACGGGCTTTTTTCCGTAGAGTTTTTGAGCGTAGAATTTTGCGAGGGGGCGTCTAAATTTTGCTCGCTGCGCTCTGCGGCGGAATTTGTGAACGCAGAATTCGTCGCAGAGGGGCTTTGCATTACAGAATTTTGCTTACCACAGGAATCGGTAGAATTTTTGGGCGTTAAATTCTGCAAGCCGTCGCAGGAAGCGGAATTCTGCTCTGTGCGAGAATTAGCGGAATTTTTCTGCGCGAGAGAGGCTGCAGAGCCGTGCTCTGCAAAATTTATCGCACCGCAAGCATTCAAACTCTCGAAATTTTCATCGTCTTTTTGAAACGAAATTTCCTTGAAAAAACAGCTTCGCGCGCCCGTGTGGCAGGCGGATCCGCCGCATTGCTCGACTTTAAGTAGCAGCGCGTCGTTATCGCAGTCCAAAAACGCCTCTCGCACGAGCTGAACGTGTCCGCTGCTCTCGCCCTTTTTCCAGATACGCCCTTTACTGCGCGAAAAGTAGTGCGCGCAGCCGGTACGTAGCGTCAGGCTTAGCGCCTCTTCGTTCATATACGCGAGCATCAAAACCGCGCCGTCACCCGCGTCCTGCACGATCGCTGGGAGCAGCCCGCCTAATTTTTGCCAATCTACCTTCATCTTTGATCCTTAATTTGCGAAGTCGAGCGCCTTAAATTTAGCCGCCGCACGCGGAATTTGAGTTGTGAATTTACGAAGCGGCACGCCTCGTAAATTTAAAGGACAAATCTAGCGGCTAAATTTTAAGCGACCGCTGGGTTAAAACTGCGGCAGGCGCAAGTTTCGCTTATCACAAGCTTTCGCACTCGCCGCTAAGCTTAACTCACGAAATCGCAAGTTAAGCTTATGCGCTAGGAGCAACCTGCTATTAAATTTAGTTCGCGAAATCGGGGCGCATAATCCGCCTGAAATTTTAATGTTCCCGCTCGATGGCGCTTTGCTTTGTCTTGTCTTTCGTATCGACCCAGATATTAGGTACCGCGCCGCCTGGCGTTAGGAAAATTTTTGCGTCGCCGTTTTCGCGCAACGCCTCGTTAAATTTAGCCTGCGTCTCGATCTGCTTGAGGCTTAAAAGATTTGCGTCCAAGCTCTTTGCGATCTCTTTGTTAGCGTAGGCTTGCGCGTCGGCTTCGATCTTGGCGGCATCGGCGCGACCTTGAGCCTCGATTTTGACGGCGTCTGCGTTACCTTTGGCAAGAGCGGCCTTTTTAAGCGCCTCTTGATTTGCGCGCTCGACCTCGTATTTGGTGCGCTCAGCCTCCTGCTTAGCGATCTGTACGCTCTCGATCTGCTCCTTTACCTTCGCCGGCAGGATGATCTCGCGAAGCTGCACGGCTAGCAGATCTACGGGCGAATTCGGCAGTGCTTCGATATTTTTGCGGATGCCGTCGTCGATCGCTTTAGCGATCTCGTCGCGTTTGGTAGGCAGCTCCTCGGCGGCATAGTTGCCGATGACGCTACGCACGACGTCCTTTACGCGCGGATCGATGATCTTATCCTCCCACAAAAAGCCCCACTCGGCGATCGTGTTGGGTGCCGTGGCTTCATTGAGCCTGTATTGCACGGTGATGTCGATGCTGACGGGTAAATTTCGCGAGTCTAGCACCGAGAGTGAGTTTTTGCTGATGATACCGCCCGCGGTACCGCTTTTAGTGGCGATACCTGCGCTCATATCTTCGCTGCTGGTGTAGTTGATGATACGCGTGCGAGTATCTACGACGAATACGTCCTGTATGAACGGTACGAAAAAGTGAAGTCCCGCGCCAAGAGGCGTCGGATCGTATTTGCCTAAATTTGACTTGATCCCCACTTCGCCCGATTGGATCGTGACGAAGGGCTTTGCAATCACGAGCAGCGCGATTAGCGCGATTATCACGTAAAGCACGCCGCTAAACTTGCCCATCCCTCCGAAATTAGGAATTTTAAAATTTAAATTCCCGCCTTTTTTGTCGCTGTTTTTCTTATTAAAATAATCATTCAAATCCGCTGGCATGCGCTTCCTTATTTAACGTAAGTGAGCCAATGCTCAAATTTTGGGTCTTTGCCCGTGACGACGGCGAAATACGCCTTTTGCAAGCGGCTCGTGATCTCGCCCATCTCGCCCTTGCCGATGATCCTGCCGTCGATGTTGCTAATCGGCGTGACCTCCGCGGCGGTGCCGGTAAAAAACGCTTCGTCCGCGGCATAGAGCTGATCGCGAGCGATGCGCTCTCTGCGGACTTCGTAGCCTAGGCTACGCGCGATTTCGATGACCGAGTTTTGAGTGATGCTCTCCAGGCTGGTATCGTTCGGCGGAGTGATGATGAGCCCATCTTTTACGATAAATAGGCACTCGCCCGGCCCCTCCGCGACGAAGCCTTGCGGATCGAGCAGTATCGCCTCATCGTATCCCGCATCGACCGCCTCGAAATTTGCCATCTGCGAGTTAAAATAATTCGCACTCGCTTTGGCTTTTGCCATCATCGAAAATTGCGCCGGCTTCATCCACGATGAAATTTTAGCCTTGATGCCCTTGCGTAGCGCCTCTTCGCCCATATACGCGCCCCACTGCCACGCTGCGACGATGACATTTACAGAGCAGTCCTTGGACGAAACGCCCATCGAGCCGTAGCCGAAGTACGCTAGCGGGCGGATATAAACGGTCTGATCGAAGCGGTTTTTCGCGACGACGTCGATCTGGGCCTGACGAAGCTGCTCGAAGCTAAACGGAAGCTTGATTAGGCAAAGTTTTGCCGAAATTTCAAGACGGGCAGTGTGCTCGTCTAGGCGAAAAATCGCGTAGCCTTTGTCGGTTTTATAGGCGCGTACGCCCTCAAATACGGCGTTTCCGTAGTGCAGAGAATGCGTCAAAACGTGGGTAGTGGCCTCCGCCCAGGGGATTAGTTTGCCGTCTTTCCAGATGAACTCGGCCTCTTGAATTTGTGCCATTTTTTGATCCTTTTGTTTAAAATTTAATTTGTGATTTTAGCCAAAACAATATTAATTTCTAAGAAATTCTATCGGTTGGGCATCCGGTACGGCAGGCGAAATTCCGTCCGCAAAATTTAAGGCGATTTGTACCCCTAAATTTTGCTTTTTAAAATTTAGCGGCGCGGAGTAAAGAGCTGCAAATTTCAGATTTCGTGTGGATAAAATTCCGTGCTGTTGGCTAGCGCGTAAATTTTATGCGGGCACGGATGAAAAGGCACGGCGAGGGTAGAATTCCATCCGCCATATCTATGTAGCGGATAAAATTTATCAGAGTAATAGCCGTGAGTAAATTCCGCGATCGTGCCGTAGAATAGAATTTTACAGATGAAATTTAAAAAGCAAATTTTATCGTGATGCTTCGTAGGATTAGCAAATTTACCCTGCCGAAAGCTAAATTCCGCCGCAGAATTTTAGGCTTTTTGATCCAAGCTCGCCTTTTAAAATTCTACGAAAGAAAGTCCGATGCCGATCTTATTGACGCTGCGTTTATAATCCGCGAGGCTTTCGCCGTAGCCATTGAAGTAGCGCAGATAGCCGTAAAATCCGTTGTTAAAGATCGGGAAGCTGTAGTTTAGCTCGATCGCGCCGCGGTTACTGCCGTCAAAATGCAGATTATTTCGCCACAGAGCGCTAAGTCGCTGCTTGCCGAAGGTGTATGACGCGCGCAGATCGCCGTAGCCCATATAATCCGCGATATCCTCGTTCGTGCGGTCTAGCCAAAACGCATACCACACTCTGGGGGTGATAGAAAATCCGTCCGCGCTCCAGGTGCTTTGCGCGTAGAGCCTATTCCACGAGCGCGATTCCTCGCCGCCCTTGCCGTTTGATTCGTGCATGGCGCCGATCTTTAGCTCGTCCGCAAACGGCACCGGCGCGCTAACGTAGAGCTCGGGGCGGTAGTTACTCTCGCGAAAGGGGGCGCTATCCTGCGTGATCTGCCACCAGGAATTTTGCGCGTAGGCGAATGAAAATTTCTCTCCAAGACCCAGCGCGTCGTATGTGATCGGGCGCTCGAAGCTGAACTCAAAATGCAGCTCATCCGCCTTACGATCGGGTTTTTTGCTAAAATCGTGAGTAAAGAGCATATAGATCGGCTCGTAGTATTTAAGCCCCAAAAATCCGAAATTTCGGCCATTTTGCTCGCCTTGTGGCGTGGAATTTGACGCAGTGGAATTCTGCGAGAGCGAGACGGAATTCGATGATGCTAAATTTGACGCGGAGCCTGACGCAGCCGAGCTTGTGTCTGCAAAATTTGACGAAGTGGAATTTGGCTCGATGGGTTTTGGCGCGGCGGAATTTTGTGCGAAAGAGTTTTGCGGCGGCGCAAAGCTTAAAACGGCGGTATCATTGTGCGAAGCGCGGTTTTCTGCGGACGAGGTAGAATTTTTTGCTGAATTTCGGCGCGACTTTTCGCCGCTTTCCGTTAGACTTGCCGCGGCGATCTTTTTGTAATAGATCATCGCGTTTTTGTAATCGCCCTTGGCC
This sequence comes from uncultured Campylobacter sp., assembly GCA_963551055.1. Classification (GTDB taxonomy): domain Bacteria; phylum Campylobacterota; class Campylobacteria; order Campylobacterales; family Campylobacteraceae; genus Campylobacter_B. Next base: position 4,508 of record CAUVFI010000032.1, read on the forward strand.
TCGTATTCGCTAGCCTTTGCGTATAGCTCGGAGAGATCTTGCGCGGCTAGGCTTATGGCGCAAAGCGCGAACGCTAAAGCTTTAAATTTCATCTACGCCCTTTAAATCGTTTTGATAATTTATATTTAAAAACTGCTCTTTGTTTTTGAAATTTAGCACTTTGGAATTTGCAGATCCGATGAGCGCGCCGATCTTATGCTCTCCTGCGCGGTAGAGCTCAAGCGCGCGCGGCGCGAGAGCTGCGTCAAAAAATCCGCACAAGCTATGTCTGTGTGCTTCGTCGCCCGCCACGCAAATTTGCCCCTCTTGCTCGCTAAGCGCGCGAATGGTGGAAATTTCTACAAAGGGCATGTCGGCTGGGATGATAAAAATGCGCTCGCCTCTAAAAGGCTTTAGCGCCGAATACAGCGCGCCCATCGGCGAAAATTCCTCAAATTCGTCGTAGATCATAGGAAGCGGCGGGTTAAATTTAGAACTTTTGGCGCAGGCGAAAACCCGCTCAAACTCGCGGCTTAAGCGTGAGAAAAGAAAGTGCGTCATGCTGGGGTACCCGCGAAATGGAAACAGCGTTTTATCGCTGCCGAAACGCGAGCTTTTGCCGCCGCAGAGAATGACGCAGGTTTTCATCGAAATTTCACCGGCTTTCATCGATTTTATCGCGGCGAAATTTTAAATTTGAAAGTAAAATTTACAAAGAGCGCGGACATATTAGTCTTTTTGCATATATTTGGCTTTGCCAAGGGCGTTGTTTGCGATGAACTGATAAAGGCTCGGCGCTTGAAGCTTGGCTAGCTCGGGGTATTTGGCCTTAAGCGTCTTCCATATGTCATAGACGCGCATACCGCTTGCGTAAAGCTTCATAATCTCGCTAAAATGCGGATCATAAAGGCTCGGCTTTTTATATAGCGAGAGTTTGCGGTCGGTATCAAGCACGGCGTTTGCCTCGATAAAAGCGGCAAGATCGCGCTCGCTTACTTTTGCGAAATCTTTTTCGTAGTGAGATTTCATATACTTTAAAATTTCTTTATTGCTAACGCCTTGGAAGTGCATTTTCTTGATTTCGAAGCGATATGCGTATAAGAAGTCCTCGCTTTTTTTGGCAGTTGCGCGAAGTCTTGTTTTTTCATCTTTGAACGTCACGGAGATGAAGTGCGTAAGCCCGGGCGCAGTAACGGCGTTTTTGAACGCTTCATCCTCCTCGCCGATCTTTTTTAGGATCGCCTTGACGGTGTAGCCCTCGGCGATAAGGTTTGAAATTTTATCTTTATAAGGTTTGTAGTCGAATCGCACGCGCCTAAAGCCCGTCTCGACACTGATTTTTTTATAGATTCTCGCATGCTCTCTAGATGTAAAATATCTCGATTTCAGCCCTTTGCGGAGTTGTTCGGCAACCGCGGTAAAATCGTCATAATCGGCGATAGACGCGATTAATTCCTTTTCGTTTACGACCCTGCCGTTAACGACCGCGATGGTAATGACCTTCATATTTTCTCCTTTGATTGGGCACAATTCTAACTTAAAACTATAAACTCAAATTTAATTATTTATTATCAAGGATTGCGGAGGATTTGCGTTTGCGAGGCAGAATTTTACGCGCTAAATTTAGTATTTTGATTGATTTTTATATCTTTTTGTGCTTGTTCTCACGCCGCTTTTTTATACTTTTTTGTGTAGAGATGAAGCGGGTTTGCAGATATAAATTTTACCCGCAAACTTTAACTAAATTGCCCGCACAAATTAGCTTTTTTTAAACGAAAAAAGCTTTTTGATCTTCGTAAGCCCAAGCTTCATGCCGCTATATTTCATCATCTTAGCCATATTTACCCACATTTCACGCTCGTAGCATGGATGCGGGCAGTGGTGACAGCGTGGCTTTTCGGTATGCGGGCAGGCGCGCAGGCGCGCGTAGGCGTAACGTAGCATCCGTTCGCAGTCCGCGCACAGATGAAAGTGGGTCTGCACGAGCCCCTTATCGTCTTTGTAGTCATGAAGCACAGCGCCATCTTTTTTAGGCGCATCCGCATGCTTGCCATCGCAGTAAATTTGGATAAATTTCGTCACCGTGTTTACTTCGTAAATAAATTTTTCACTCGTCATCTTTGATCCTTTGGGGCAGATTTTATCTAAAAGAGACAAAAATACTCTTGAGCGCGCTCAAGCTAAAATTTATAGAATTTTAAATTCCGCGGAATTTCGCTTTATCTCTCGACCTTGTTGCTTAATAGAGTCGCAATGAAGCGTGTTTTGTCGTTTGAAGCAAGCGCGATTTGCAAGCTCATCGTAAGCGGCACAGCCAAAAATAGCCCGCCGATACCAAGCACGAAGCCCCACAGCAGTAGTCCTGCAAGCACACTGATCGTTGAAAGCCCGAGCCCTTGCCCTAAAAATCGTGGCTCGATGATATTTCCGATCGCTACGTTTACGACTAAATAGATTGCGATAGTCCAGATGCTAGAGCTTATATCCATCGTAGCTAGCGTCACGAAAAGCGTCGGAAAGACCGCTACGATCGAGCCAATGGTGGGGATGAAATTTAGCACGAAAGCCAAAATCCCCCACAGCGCAGCATATGGGACACCAAGAGCCCACAGCCCGAGCCCGATGAGCGCACCGGTGCAAGCTGAAGCGATAGTTTTGATTAGTAGATATTTTTTGAGGCTGGAGGCAAATTTCTTCACGAAAGTGTGCGTAGCACGGCTACTTTGCGAAAAATAGCGGATTTTTTCGTCGATCACAGAGCTTTCAAAGACCATAAATGAAACCATTATAAAAATGAAAAATCCCGTCGAGACTATCGAGCCTGTTTTGCGCAGTAGTGCAGATAGCTGTGCGGCGGCTTCGCTCGGATCGATGCCCAGGCTTGCGGCGTTAAGCTCTATGCCGAATCGAGAGAGCTTCGCACTCACGCCTCCTAGCACCTCTTCAAATTTTGCTTGCAGCTCGGGTAGGCGCGCTGAAAATTCCTTGATCGCATCAAAGATGACTGCGCCGAAAAACACTATAATCGCCACGAAAGCGAAAGTGATGATGAGGAAACTAAAGACGCGCCCGACGCGGATCTTTTGGACGTAGAGCACCAGCGGCGAGACTAGCACCGTGATGAAAATAGCTAGCAAAAATGGCACGACGATAGCCTGCGCGGCTTTAAGACCAGCCAGGATGATTACGACGCAGGCAACCGACATCAAGGACATTTGAAGCTTCAAGGATTCTCCTAAATTTGACATTTTCGCAGAGCTTTTACGCGAAATTTTGGTGAAAGGATTTTAACTAAAATTCTATAAATTTTAAGACGGAATTTTAAAATTTCATCGCAAAATTATAAGATGCGCGTAAATTCTTAGCGGGCGCAAGAAAAGTTAGAATTTTTTGCTAAAATTTTGCGAAATTTACATAAGCAGGATCAAAAATGAAACTTCCCAAACAGCTTTTAGATCGTTACGCCGTGGAGCGTCAAAGCGCGGGCGAGGCGCAGCGGACGGCGAATGAGATCGCCTTTGCGCCTGTAGTTTTTCAGGTAAGCAGGCTGATGAAAAAATTTGGAATTTTAAGCGTGCTTCATGAGGCGGAGGGCGGGCTAAGTATAAGCGAGATCGCGAAGAAGCTCTCGCTTAGCGAATACGCGTTAAAGCTACTTCTGGAAAGTTCACTTAGCATCGGCACGGTGCTACTTAGCGGCGAGAAATTTCGGCTTAGCAAGGCAGGATATTTTCTGCTCACCGACGAGATGGTGGACGTGGATATGGACTTCATCCACGACGTGTGCTACGAGGGGCTCTTTAGGCTCGAAGAGACGTTAAAATCGGGCAAACCAGAGGGACTAAAGGTTTTTGGGCAGTGGGCTACGATCTACGAGGCGCTTTCGCATCTGCCGCTGCATGTGCGCAAGAGTTGGCTCGCGTTTGATCATTTTTATTCGGATTTGGCGTTTGAGCCCGCACTAAAGATCATTTTCTCGCGCAAGACGGATAAAATTTTAGACGTCGGCGGCAATACGGGGTGCTTTGCTAAGCGGTGCGTAGGCTACGACGAAAATGTGCGCGTCACGATAATGGA
>CAUVFI010000033.1:0-8044 GCA_963551055.1 uncultured Campylobacter sp.
AAAATTTGGTGCTGATTAAAAATTTGCAGCATTTCTTGCACTTCGGCTGCCCGCTACTAGTGGGTGCGAGCAGAAAGAGCGTTATCGATTTTTACAGCCCCTCTGCGGTCGAGGATAGGCTCGCAGGCTCGCTGTATCTGCACCAGATCGCCGCTTTAAACGGTGCTGCGATCATCCGCACGCACGATGTATTCGAACACGCTCAAATGCTAAATCTAATGCGCGCGATGGATCGGATTCTGCTATAGTAAAATTTCAAAAAACTTATCGGAATTCTGTGGAATTTTCTTGAAATTTCATGGCTTGGTAAGATTTTGATAAAACCCGCTTTTTATAGAATTTTAAAATTTGTCCGAGTCAAATCTTTATAATTTTTATAAATTCTACCAAAGAGCGTTTTGCAAAATTTCATTAGAAATTCTTTCGTGCTTGGTTTTTTTCTTGGAATTTATTGCGTGTCCGCTTCTAAAATTTTATCAAATTATGCGTTGGTGCTTAAATCTTAACAAATCTCGCGCTGAAGATTATTGTGGCCGATAAAAATTCTACGTAGCGAGCCTATGTATGCGAACAGGTACAGCGCGTGAAATTTGCAAGCGGTGTGTATATTTTATAAAAAACGCCCACGCTGATCTACATTGCAAGCGAATCACGTGCATAAACAAAATCCTAAATCGCGCCACTATAATTTGCACCGCAAGCTTGCAATTTGATCAAATTTAGCGCGTACCAGCGGAACGACAAAACCGAACGAAAAGCGTGCGGTGCGGCAAATTTTAAATTTATTTTACGCGGCGGCGTAGAGTTTTAAAATTTATTTTCTGCGATGGCGCAAAATTTTAAATTTATCTGCCGCAAAAACAGAGGCCGCTACCGCTTAAAGTCGTGGATTTGTATATTTGCGTCATATTTTTTGCAAAGCTCGCTTACTTTTTCTTTAAGCCTTTCTTCGTCATAGCAGATGAGATCGATGTATGCGTGCCTCTGCCCAGTTGCGCCGCCGATTATCTCCAAAAACGAGCCGCAGCTTTCTAGCTCCTCATCCTCGATTTTGTTTCTCAGATCAAAGCCCGCCTGCATGTCGCCGTCGTTATCGATGGCTAGAAAGCAAAATTTGATGCCAAGCTCGAAAGCCTCGTTATAGATGTCGCGCTCGCCGTTTAGGTACTGGTTTACGATGTCGGTTAGGCAGGTGGTACCTGCGATCACGTCCTCGCGTACCTCGCTTCCGCGCGGCTCCATCTCGTAGCTGAAAAAATTCTTTAGCGGCTCGCGCGCGGCTTTTTCGCCGAATTTCTCATCGACCAGATCGGCGAATTCACTTAGCGGTACGCCGTTTTCCTGCGGCTTATCAAGCACCTCAAGCTCGCCTAGCGTATTTATGATCGCCGTTTCGCCGATCATATTGTCAAGCAGGATAAAGCTAAGATTATAGGCCTTGCCCTCGTCCTGTGCGAGCAGAGCCGCTAGGTTTTCGTTGTAAATTTTAATATCCACGTCGCTTTCGTTAAACTGCGCGTAGATCATCGACTCCTCGGCGCTTACGCGCGTGTCGTACATCTCAAGCCCGCCGATACCTCGCGGCGCGCGCGGCTTTCCGAGCGTACAGCGCATTTTGGATTCGAGCTGCTTAGGCATAGCGTTTTTGATAAAATTTAGCCAAAATAGGCGATGTCTCATACCCTCGGGAGTTAGCACTAGATCGAGCTTATCGCCCGCTAGCCCCGTCATAAAATAGGGCTCGGCAAGGCAGATGCGAAGCTTCTCGTCGGTCTTTTGCATCGCCTTTTCAAACTCTTCCGCCGCCAGATCGGCCTTGATCTCATCTACCACGCCGCTAAATTCCGCCCAAAATTTATCCACTCTGCCGGCAAAAGTGCTTGGAATTTGCGCTTTTTCAGCTTTTTTGCCCAAACCGAATAGCCCCATAATCTCTCCTTTAATTAAATTTAAACGCAATTATAGCTAATTTTTGCGCGGGCGCGGAACGCAAGCCGTAAGACCACCTGCTCTTCTGCGCTCCGCTATACGGCTCGCGCGGTGAAATTTTACCCGCTATTTTAATCAGGCAAATGAAAGTAAATTTAAAATACAATACGAATCTCAACTAAATTTAAGGGGAGCAAATGGGACTGTTTAAAAAACTATTCGGCGGCGATGACGCTGACTCGAAAAATGACGATAGCAAGGGCGCACAAGGCGGAAACGCCGCGGCAAAAGACGCGAAAGAGAGCGAGCCCGTATTTTACGCGGACGGCGAAGATGAGGCGATGCTAAAAGCATTCGAGCAGGCGCGAAAGAGCTTTCGCTACTTCTGGCGCGAGCTGTACTGGGAGCGCCTCCGCATCGTCCCTGCGCTTAGCTTTGCCTGCGTCAAGGTCGCCTTTTCGCAAGAGCTAAACGGCAGCACCGAGGTCGAGCATATGTGGGTAAACGAGGTATATTTTGACGGCGAGCGCGTTTGCGGCGTGCTCGTAAACGACCCGAACGTGCTAAGCAACGTAAAAAACGGTGAGCAAGTCGCGGTGCCGCTAGAGCAGATCAACGACTGGATGTTTGCGATAGATGGCAAGACTTACGGCGGCTTTAGCGTGCAAACGATGCGCAAAGCTATGAGCGAGCGCGAGCGCGCCGAGCACGACGAGGCATGGGGGTTAAATTTCGGCGATCCTGACGTCGTGCTGGTGGCATACGAACAGCAGGAACATCCGCAAAATTTAACCGAGCACCCGATGAGCGTCAATACGAAGAAAAATTTCGAGGAGTTTTTGCGCGGGTATCCGGACGAGATCACGCGCACGGACGATGAGGGCTACACGATGCTGCACCACGAGGCGATTGCGGGCAATCTGACAAGGCTCGAGCTTCTGCTTGCTAAGGGTGCGGATAAAAACGCTAAAAATATCCACGGCAAAACCGCACTTGATTATGCTAGAGCGCTCGGCTGGGATCACGTCGCGGAAGCACTTAGCGAGTAGATAGCGTTTGGCAGCCATGCGGACGGTCTAAATTTGGCTGTAAATTAAAATTTAGCCTGCGCCCTGCGCCCCTTTTTTTACCCAAGCCAATAACCCGCAAATTCCTTTTAATCAAATTTAGGCAGCATGAAGCTATTTTAAAATTTTACGAAAGCTGCATTTTAAAATTTTTTAGTAAAATAAAACGCAAAGGAGCTACAATGGCGACGATCAATATACAGACACAAAACGATAATACCATAAAAGCTATAAAGGCTTTGCTGCTACTTGATCCGACGGCGACTATAGTTTGCGACGAACCTACGCTAAGCGAATCCGATCAAAAAAAGCTCGACGAGATAATAGATCGATCGGACAAAGGCGAATTAAAGCTTTATAGCGATGATGAGATAAAAGAAAGGCTAGCCGAAAAAGGGCTCGCGTGGTAATTTTATACTCTGAAAATTTCGTGAGCGAACTCGAAAATATCGCCAATTTTATAGCTTTGCACAGCGAAGCTCGGGCTGATGATTTTATGCGCGAGCTCAAAAGCGAAATCTAGAAAATCCCCTTTATGCCGTATCGCTTTAGAAAAAATTTAAAGCAAAACAGAAACGACGTCAGAGAGATGATCTTTAAAAGCTATGTGGTACTTTTTCAGATCAAAAAGGACAGCATTATAATTCTATCCATCTTTAAATGCAATTTGACGCGCTTTAGCTAAAATTTTGATTTTAACCCTCACGTGCACTGAAAGCAGCCGCCCAAAACCTCGCATTTCTCGCAGATCTGCACGTATATGACCCCCTCGCCCTGCACCAGCTCGCCGAATGGGATCTGTGCTAGGTCGCAGTCGGCACGGCAGAGCTCGACGGCCACGGCACAATCAGGCAGGGATTTGTCGAGATGAGCAACGTCCGGCTAGTCGAGGAGATGATCGACCTCATTACGGCTCAGCGCGCGTATGAGGCCAACTCAAAGGCGATCACGACGAGCGACGATATGCTCTCGATCGTAAATAGCCTAAACTAGACTAAATTTACGCTGCCGCGCCTGAAACTGCCTTGCGGATTTCGGGTTAGGCGGCTTTTTAAATTTGACCCGCTTTTGCCGTTTCTTTTGGCGGGCTGGGGTTAAATTTAAACTAAATTTAGCGGTCTTTACGCTGCGACTAGCGAAAGCTAAATTTGAGTAAATTTAGGCTAAATTTTGCAGAGCCGCGGTTTTTTGAGGCGTCAAGGCAGCTCAATTTACCCAGATTTATCGCCTTTTAGCGTCCTAACTCACAATCCTTGCTCGTCTAGGATTTTATATTTGTCGCAACCGCCTTTATCTCCCAAATCGCATGCCTTGCCGAAATACTTTTTGGCTATTTTTTCGTCTCGTTTCATCCCTTGACCGTTGTGATATAAAATTCCGACATTAAAACAACCTTGTGCAATTTCAAATTCACAAGTTTTTGAAAATAACTCGGCTGCATTTTTGTAGTTTTGCTCCACGCCTTGACCGTTAGTATACAAAACCCCAAGATTATAGCAGCTCATTTTTTCTCCCATCTTACAAGCTTTTAAGAATAGTGCGCTTGCCTTTTTATAGTCTTGCATGGTTCCCCGTCCTTTTTCGTATAAAACTCCTAAGTTGTAGCAGCCTGTTTCATCTCCTAATTCGCAAGCTTCGGAGAAAAAAATTCTAGCTTTTTCGTAATCTTGTTTTATGCCTAATCCTTTATTGTAAGCTACTCCTAGGTTAAAACATCCTTGGCTAATCTTTCTATCGCAGGCATTTTGAAAAAAATTTATATCTGAGAGCTTTATATCCTCGCCCGCCGCAAACAAAATCGTAGCGCAGGTGAGCGCCGCGATTAATCTTTTCATAAATTTGCTCCTACCAAAATTTTTATCGGTATTTTATAAAATTTAGCATTAAAAAAAATGTAAATTTACATTAAAGGTTTGAAATTCGAGCAAGCCTGATTGTTGCCGAGTTTGCTCAAAATCGCACCGTAAAGAAAGCCGTCAAATTTAGCCTATTTAGGGTAAATTGAGCGCCAAACGCCGCCGCAAAAACCCGTAAATTTGCTCGCTTGCACCCAGAAATTTGTCGCCGATAACCACAGAAAATTTGCCGCGCACAAGATCGCATCGCTGCTGCCGTCATGTTTCCTAAACCTTAGCATAAAATTTCGCCGTAGCGGTGCCGCAGCGACATAATCTCGTTGCCCCGCAACGATGCCGCGCCGCCCGCAGCGATCCGTGCCAATATAATTTCGTCGCCACCGATAACCTCATCGTCGCAGCAATGTCGCCTCGTTACCGCGTCCGTCGCAAAGTTTCAAATTTTACTTTTTATCGTGGTTTTTAACCAGATACTCGATGATATTTACCGCATTATCGATGCCGCAATACGACGTGTCGATGCAGATATTGTAGTTTGCGGACGCGCCCCAGACTTGGTTGGTGTAGTATTGATGAAAGCTCATCCTGCCTGCGTCGCTGTTTTCCATATACTCGCGCGCGTCGGTATGGCCCTCTTTTTCCAATCTAGCGAGCTTAAACTCATCGCTCGCGCGTAAAAATACCGTCAGCAGATCCGGATGTCCGCGCAAGAAAAACCCCGCGCAGCGTCCAAGCACTATAACGTTGCCGCCCGAGACGATCTTCTCGTAGATTGCTACAATACGATCGCGCTTCTGCTCATTGGCTAGCTCGTTGTGCGATATTGCCTGAAGTAGCGTATTTACGGGCATTTCGTTGTAGAACTCATACATCTGCTCGAAGCAGCCAAGCTCGTCTGCTTTGCGGAGTAGATCTGCCTTGGCTAGATAGGTGTAGCCTAAGCGCTCGGCTAGTTTGCGCGCGGTTTCGCGCCCGCCTGCGCCCGTTTGTCTAGCGATCGAGATTATCATATTTTCTCCTTAGATGAAATGTGCAAAAATACCGGCACCGATGACGGTAAGAAGTCCCGTAACTGCCATTGCTAAAGAAGCCATTGCGCCTTCTACGTCACCGATCTCAAGAGCACGTGCCGTTCCCATCGCGTGGCTCGCGCAGCCTAGGGCGATACCTTTTGCCATCGCCTTTTTGATGCCAAAAATTTTAAGTAGTGCCTCGCCAAATACGCTACCGATGATGCCCGTAGCGATGATGCAGGCCACCGTTAGTGTCACGATGCCGCCTAAGCTTTCGCTGATACCCATACCGATCGGCGCCGTGACGGATTTCGGTAGTAGCGTGACATACATTGTGTGATTTAGCCCAAATATCACCGACATCGCGTAGATGCTGCCTAGCCCTGCGATCATACCCGAAATCAGTCCTGCAAAAATAGCTAAAAAATTACTTCGCAAAAGCGCCAGCTGCTCGTATAGCGGCACGGCTAGACAGACGGTAATCGGCGTTAAGAAAAAGCTAATGTGCGAGGCGCTCGCGTTAAATTTCTCGTATGGAATTTTAAAGATTAAAAGCACGCAGACGGTAAGCACGATACCGATTAGAAGCGGATTGAAAATCGTTAGCTTAAAGCGTTTTTTTAGATAAAGCCCCAGCTCAAACGAGCCCAGGCACAAAAACACGCCGAAAAAAGCGGAGTTCATTAAAATTTCTCTCATTTTTTGTCGTCTCCGGATAAAATTTCGCGCTCCAGCTTCGCATCCACACCCTTTGTATTCACGCCGTCTTGTTCGTGCGCGGCTGCGTAGAGTCTGCGCTTAACGCGGGCGAGGGCAATTTTATAAAAAATTTGCGTTACCGCGCCACTTGCACCGATGACTACTACCGTAGAGACTGCCGTAATCGCGATGATTGCGAAAAGATGCTGGCGTAGCGCGTCGCCTGCGATGATGATCGCAGCGCCCGCCGGGATAAAGATCACTGGCATAATCTGCATAAAAAACGACACGGTTTCTCTGATCTGCGATACTTTGATGAGTTTGAAGATCAGGGCTAAAAGCATAATGACTAGCCCATAGATGCTAGCGGGGATTGGCACAGGCACGAGCGCCGCCAAAATCTCTGCAACAAAAGATATTCCTAAAATCACACTAAATTGGATTAAGTAGTTCAAAGTTTACCTCGGATTAAAATTTAGGGCTAAATTTAGCACTTTGCAGTTAAAATAGATATTAATCTTGCTAGGTTTGGGCGAAATTTTGCAGCAAAATTTAAAATTTTGATCGCAAGCAGGAACGAGATTTCACTTCTAAAATTTCAAATTTTAATCGCTAATTTGTTGCCGCTTGAGTGAATTTGGATTGGGATTTCAAATTTTAAGCGGTTAGAATAAATTTTGATCGAAGTTTAAAATTTGGAGCCGCCGATTAAGCTATCTGTGAGCCAGCTGCGTGAATGAAATTTTATACACAATTCTGCGCCGAACTCTGCTCCCAACTTCACGGCGCAAAAATACATCGCGTGGAGTAGCCAGGCACACATTGGGTAGTATGAGTCGTGTGGAAGCTGTGCGAGCTGATGCAATCGTGCGGTAAATTTTAAAATTCCTGCGAGAGAGCGTTTAAATTTGAGTTAAATTCCGGCGAATAAACAAGCGCGCTTAATTTTAAAGAACGGGCAAGCGAGTGCTTAAATTACGAAGTTCGCGCCGCTCGAGTTTAAATTTCACGATCCGCGTCTCGCGGATATGGGTGCCATCGTTACTAAATTTTACGGCTCCGTTAAAATTTAATGCCGCGTAAGACACGCCGCTAGCAAATTTTGCGGCGGGCGCGGTCGTATGAGCGACGGCTCGTTTTAGAAGGCTCGAAATCCACGTGTAGCAAATGACAAGTGCGGCGCGAATGCCATGCGCAGCGTATTTTAAAGGCTGGGAGCGGTCGCGGCTCGCAGTACGATCAGCGTCGCAGTGCAAAGCCGAATTAAATAAAATTTCAAAAACCGATTTAGCGCCGCCGCCCGAGCAAAAAGCGCAGATAAATCCTGCGCAAAGCTTAGCCTAGCTCAATTTTGACGCCTAGAGCTTTGCAGACTAGATCAAAAATTTCAATATCGACGTTGGGCGCGTATTCGTCCAAGACCGTGTAAACTTCGGCGCGCATATCCTCGTCGTGGCCCGGGTGCGAGCGCGAATACAGC
>CAUVFI010000034.1:0-7772 GCA_963551055.1 uncultured Campylobacter sp.
AAGCGCTTAGCAAAGGGCTTGGGATAAGATTTAAGGCGCGGGCGAATTTTTCGCAGATTTCGCGCATGGTAAAATCAGAAGACGAAATAAAAATTTTAAAACGCGCGGCGCAATTAGGCGCGGAGAGATTTGACGAATTTGCTGCGTTCGTGCGCGAAAACGGCGAAGGGATGAGCGAAGAGGAGCTGTTTTTTAACGCCGAGCTTATCTTCAAGAAAAAGGGCGAGCTCGCGCTTAGCTTTTCGCCTATCGTCGCGATCAACGAAAACGCCGCCAAGGCGCACGCTCTGCCTAGTAAAAAGCGGCTGAGAGAGGGCGACTTGCTCCTGCTTGACGCGGGGGTTAAATTTAACCGCTACTGCTCTGACAGGACGCGCACGGCGTGCTTTGACGAAAATTTTAACTTCGGTAAAGAGCAAAATTTTAAAAACGCCAAACGGCAAGAAATTTACGAGATCGTAAAAGAGGCGCAAGCTCTGGCAATCGCTGCAGTCATGCCTGGCAAAAAGGCGAGCGAGATCGACGCGGCGGCTAGGGATTTTATCGCCGCTCAGGGTTACGGCGAAGCGTTTTTCCACAGCACCGGACACGGCGTTGGAGTCGATATTCACGAGCTTCCCTTTATCTCAAAGCGCGGAGATACCGTGCTAAAAGAGGGGATGGTCTTTAGCGTGGAGCCGGGGATTTACCTGCCCGGCGAGTTTGGCGTGCGCATCGAGGACGTCGTGGTCGTGCGCGAAAACGGAGCCGAAATTTTATGAGAGTAGCTCGGGTGAACATGCGACTTAAGAAAAATGGATTTTACGAGTGCGCGGACGCGCTGTGCATCGTAAAAAGTGCCGTTTTTCCGATGAGACGTCGCGAGCGCGGAAATTTTAAAAATTTATACCTGCTCGGGCTCGGCGGGAATTTAAGGGATGTCAGGCGACGCTTCGAGCGATTTTATCGCACTTTACAAAGCGACGCGCGCTTTTTCGTAGCGCAAAATTCCTTGATCTTAAAAAACAAGCCGTTCGGATTTTTAGATCAACCCGATTTTTTAAACGCCGTAATGCTCGTGCAAAGCTCTCTAGCGCCGCTTCCGCTGCTTAAGATTATGCAGCGCGCGGAGCTGCGATTTGGGCGCAAACGAAGTTTCAAAAACGCGCCGCGCACGCTGGACGTGGATATTTTATACGCAAGCGCGAAGGTGCGTGCCTGCGAACGGCTCGCGCTGCCGCATCCGGGTGTTTGCGAGCGCATAAGCGTGATTTTGCCGCTTGGAGAGATGAAATTTAAAAGAGGACTGATATGCAAACTAAAATCGTAAATTTTTTAAGCGCTAAGGGCGGGGTTGGCAAAAGCGTGATTGCAGCAAATTTCGCCGAAATTCTAAGCGAGCAGGGCTACCGCACGGCGATCATCGAAGCGCCAAATTTAAACAATCAAGAGATCATCTTAAACGCTTTGCAAAGAAAGAGGATTTCGCTACCAAGCGCCGTCGCGGTAAAAATTTCTCAAAATTTAACTCTCGTCTCGCCCGCGGTTGCTTCACAAAATTCTGTAAATAGCGCGAATTCTGCAGCGCAAAATTCTATCAAAAACGCAAGCTCTAGCGCGGACGATTACGTCATGCAAAATTCTATAGGTAGCGCGCAAGGCTCGCAAGACGACGAAAGTGGCGGCTCGCACAATTACGCGCAAAAACTCACGAGCTTTGATGGCAAAAACAACTCAGAAAATTCCACCGCTTTAAATTCAATAGCAAACGCCACAAAAAATTCTATGAATTGTGCAGCCAAAAAACCGCAAAATTGCGAAGATGGATGGAATTTTACAGAATCAGAAAGCCTAGAGAATTTTAAAAGCGATGATTTCACCAAGCAAAATTCAATCCCTGACGAGAATTCTCAAAATTCCGCAAGTAAAGATGAAATGAAAAATTCTGCCCGCTCATCAAATCCCGAAGAAGCCGGGAATTCCGCAAACGCAAAGGCTCACGAAAGCCCCGCTCGCTTCGCAAGCGAGCTAAAAGAGGCGGGAATCTTCGATTTTATTTTGATCGATGCGGGGCTTGAATATCTTGGAGATTTTTTGAGCATCGGCGACGAAAATATCGTGCTGTGCGCGAACGAACCCTGCTCGATCAGCAATACCTACGCGCTTTTAAAGACGCTTGGGGCGAGCAAAAAAGAGGTTTTGTTTTTGCTAAATTTCACCGCGAGCGAGGATGATGCCGTGATGATTTACGAAAATCTAAAGTCGGTCGCGCACCGCAATATAAGCGAGCTGGGCTTTAAACTGCTAGGCTTTGTGCCGTTTTGCAAACAAGTAGCCGTCTGCTCACAAAATCGCGCGCTTTTTAACTCGCACTATCCGTTTTCGCCCGCTACCATCGCGCTTAGACAGAGCGTCTCGCGATTTTTAAGTAAACAGGGCTGCGAGCCGATCGATATGAGCGCTTACCGCGGCGTCGGCGGATTCTTACGAAAACTTAGCAACCTAGTATGATTTACGATGAGATTTTAAATCACGTAAATTCTACTATTTTAAACGGAATTTTAAAAATTTAATGCTATTCTTAAAGCTAAAATTTTAAATAATATACATAAAAGATAGATTAATCATGCAGTTAAAAGAAATTTTAAAAGACATCAAAATCGCCCGCGACAATCTCAAAAACGTGGGCAAAAGTGCCACGATCTTCGGCTCGGCGCGCTTTAGCGAGGATAATCGCTACGTAAAAGACGCGCAAAAACTTTGCGAGGGGCTCGCTGATTTAGGATACTCGATCATCACTGGAGGCGGTGGCGGCATTATGCAAGGCGCCAACCGAGGCGCATTTGCGAGGGCGAGGACGCACAGCGTGGGCTTTAACATCATGCTGCCGTTTGAGCAAAAAAGCAACGGCTTTTTGACGCAGGGCGCGAAATTTTCGGCATTTGCACCGCGCAAAGGCGCTCTCATCGAAAACAGCGAAATTTTCGTCATCTTTCCGGGCGGATTTGGGACGCTGGATGAGTTTTTTGAAATTTTAGTGCTGGTGCAGACGGGCTTTAAACGCGCACGGATCTATCTTTACGACGAGGAATTCTACGCGCCGCTAATGGAGTTTTTCCGCACTTCACTGCTAAAATCTGGTGCGATAAACGAAAGCGATCTGCAAAATTTTAAGCTCTGCGACAGCGTGGATAAAATTTTAACGGACGTGCGACGTAAGGAGAACGAATGAAAATTTTAGTCGCGATGAGCGGCGGCGTGGACAGCTCGATGTGCGCGAAGCTGCTACAGGACGCAGGCCACGAGATAGAGGGCTGCTATATGAAACTGCACGCAAAGCCTGGCTATCATGAGGCAAACATCGCCAAAGTCCGCAAAGTGGGCGAGTTTTTGGGCATAAAAATCCACATTTTGGATCTGCAGGATGATTTTAATCGCGATGTTTACGAGCCCTTCGTGCAGGCTTATATCGATGGTCTTACGCCAAATCCATGCGCGCTGTGTAACCGCCGCATAAAGCTCGGCAAGCTTTTGGAATTTGCGCGCGAGCAGGGCTTTGAGCGCCTAGCTACCGGGCATTACGTCCGTATCGAGGATGAGCTTTTAAAAGCCGCCGCAGATCTCAGCAAAGATCAGAGCTATTTTTTAGCAAACATCGATCCCGCCGCGCTTAAATTTATGCTCTTTCCGCTTGGAGGGATGTATAAAAAGGATGTCAAAGAGGCCGCGCGCGCATATGCAGAGCTTTCACAGATCGCTTCTGCGAGCGAAAGCAGCGAGATCTGCTTCGTCGATACCACCTACATCGACGTTTTGAACCGTCATACGGGTACCAAAATGCCCGGCATCGTGCGCGATCGCGCGGGCAACGCCATCGGCACTCACGAGGGCTATATGCACTACACGATCGGCAAGCGCCGCGGTTTTACGGTCCACGGCGCGCATGAGCCGCACTTCGTGCTAAGCATCAACCCAAGCAAAAACGAGATCGTCGTGGGCAGTAAGGAGGAGCTAGCGACCTACGAGTTCGACACCGAAAATTTTAACGCCTTTTTAAGCAAGGATAAAATTTTAAATATGCCGGGTCTCGGCGTTAAGATCCGCTACCGCAGCGCCAAACTCCCCGTTAAAATTTCGCCTCGCGAAAGGGACGGCGTGCATGCCGTGCTGTCCGCGCCCGCAGCGGGCATAGCTCCGGCACAGCTCGCGGTTTTTTACGACGAGCGCGACCGCGTAGTAGCAAGCGGATTTATAAAATAGCGCTTTGTTTTTGCTTCACTTAAAGCCCGCGAATTTGCAAAACGGCGCTTTGATCGCGCCGCTTGATCTGCACTCGCTCTGTTAAATTTCATATCGAAATAAGATATTTGCGCTTTTGAATCCAAGCCGTTAAATTTTATCCCGTAAGCTCGGCGCGCAAATTTTATGCGCGTAGCTTTACGATTGAGGCTTTTAAATTTACGCTCTGTCGCTGTGTTACCTGCACTGCTAGCGAAATTTACGAAAGTTGCGGCGCTAAAATAAAATTTACGGCGACGCCTTATCAAAGCGCGCCGCGACGCAAAGATCGCGACCGATACAAAATATTTCGCGAGCCGTCGCGACGGCGCGAAACGAAATTTGCGCGCTCCCTCTAAAGGAATTTGCGATGAAATTTCTAAACCTACGCTAGAGCCCACGACTACATTTAAATTTTAAAAATTTATGCCGAAATAAAATCAAATTTTAAAATTTAGCAGCGCTTTCTGCGCTCGAATTGTGCTCAAATCGCCCTAAAATTCCACTCGCGTCTTTATCTCAAAAAGCAGCTCGCCGTCCACCGCCTCAAGCCCGCCACTCTTTATCATCTCGCGAATTTTACTCGTGCCAAGGCTGCTTTTTTGAAGCAAAATTTCAACCAAGTCTAAATCCCTGATCTCATAAATGCACCGATCTATCAGCTGCGAAGAGCCCAGATCGTCGAAGTAGAAAAATCGCCCACTATTTGAATAGACCCAGCCGTATAGCCCGCCGTGCACGCCGCCGACCCTGCGCCACTCGTGCGGCAGCTCGAGCGCGAAAAGCCCGCTTTTGCGAGCGACCAGCCTGCGAGTGCTGCGGCCGCCGCCCCAAACTTCGGCGCCTTCTAAAAAATATATCCGCTCGCCGCTTTGAAATACGCTACCGCTAAGCGCGCGGATCTCGCCTGCAAAGGGATTGTCTGCCGCGCGCTTTTGCTTTCCGTCGTTCTCATCAAAATAATAGATGCCGCCAGAGGAGGCAAAAAGTAGATGATTTGAGTGCGCAAGCTGCCTATTTAGCGGAGTATAGGGCGCGGCGGCGGGGTCAAATTTTAAATCGTTCGCAAAAACATCGCCGTCTTTCGCATCCCACAAAAAATAGCTCAACCACTGCCTCAAAAGTTCGTAATGCCCGCCGTTATCGCGCGCATCAAGGCGTAGGTTTTTAAAATACACGCTCGCGCCGTCCGCGGTATAAACGCCGCTAGCTCTTCCGTCAGAGCCTTTTATAGCCTGCAAGTTCGCAGCATCGGCGCCCGCCAAAACCTCTCCCTTATAAAACGCGCGCGAACCCTCCGCAGCGTAATACAAACCCGCGATTTGGCGCAGATTTGTAGCGTCCATTCGTTTAAATTTATAGAGGTAGCTTTGCGACTTGGGCGCATCCCAAAAAATATGCACCAAGGTTTCATAAGTAAGCTTAAGCGCCCCCAGCGCGTCGTTTGGCACCGCCTCGCCGTCGCAAAAGTAGCTAACTCGCCCGTCGCTTACGTATCCGAATGCCACGGCTTTCGTGTGCGCGGGCTCTAGCTCGCTCATAGCTATATTGCCGCAATATACGGCGTTTTTATCCGCCGCGACATTGGAGCGGTAGCCGGAGCCGAAATCCAAAACCCGAAAGCTCGCCGCGTCCGCGTCCGGTATCGCAAAATAGCCCGCGCCCACCACGAGGGCGTAAATTTCGTCTCCTTTTTTGTAAAAATCGCTGTATTTGATCTGCTCTTGCGGCGAGTAGTCGTCTGCGGAATTTATAACCGCAAACATAATAAGCACGCTAAAAGCCGCAAATACAAATGTCGCGCCAAGCGCGATCTTGCGCCAAAGCGGCATACCTCGAGGCGCGTCTCGTACAGGCTTGTGATCTGTTTCTGCCTCGCGTGCCCTAGCTTTGCGCTTCTTTTGCGCGCGCTTGCCCTTTGGCTCTTGCGTAAAATCTTCATACATCTTTTACCTCAAATTTAATCTCGCCGCAGATTGCGCGGCACTTGAAATTGTACAAAAGCGTGGCTAAATTTATGAAATTTAACGCTACGGGTAAATTCTGATTCAATTTTTTGCGACGCTAATTTATTTTGCGAATTCCACAAAATCTCTGGCAAATTTTAATTCAAAGCGCTTCGTAGCCGCACGGAATCGGCGCCGTAACGCTTGCAAACACAAAATCCTCATCGCCCGTATTTTTCATACCGTGGCACTCTCCGCTTTTGGAAATGATTAGATCGCCCGCACAGATCGGCACCTTCTCGCCCTTGCTCGGATAAAACACGCCGCGTCCGCTTAAGCAGATCCACACGTCATCGCCGTCTGGGTGGATATGAGGCGCTACGACCTGGCCGCGTTTGACGATCCAAACCGCGCCGCAAGTGGCCTCCGTAGTAAAAAATGTCGTTTTTACGGCTCGCTCGTCGCTACAAATAGCATCTTTTATATGAAAAATTCTTTGCATTTTCTCTCCTTGAAGTTCACCGCATCCGGCGCGGTTTCGGCGGAATTTTAGCATTCTTTTCGTGCAGCGAAAGTGAAATTTCAAGCGCCAAACTCGCAACGTAACCTTAAATAAAAATTTTAAATTCACATTTTGCTATACGATTTTTTTGGAGGATTGAAGGTCGCATCTGAAAGTAATAATGTGCATAAGCAGGGTATTTGCGGATAGAATTTCGGCTTTAATTTAAGACGAAATTTTAAAAATTCTTATAAATTTAAAGCTGCTCTGCTAGATAAATTTATTAAATTTGATATAAGCTTTGCTTGCGCGCTTTTGCCACCCAGCTTAAAGCCAAATCGTAGCTTTTATCAAGAGCCTCACATGGCGCAGACTTTACGCCAAGCGCTAAGTCGGTTTATAAAGCTAAATCGGCTTATAAATAGATGTTGCCTCCGGCTTGTTTTAGCAAATACGCATTTTGTGTCTCAGATTTTTGCATATTTTACGATAATATTTTATGGTGCGTTACACACTGATCGCGAACCGAGCGGGAGTTCAAAGAGATAGCGTTAGAATTTTGCACTATCTCTTAAATTTCAAAACTATTTTATCTTGCTTGGATCCAGCGCGATCTCGTCGTTTTTGATCACGCCGATCCCTTTATTTAGCACGTTTTGCGCGATCTGTTTAGCTTCTGCTAGCGAGTGCATCGCGAAGGTGCCGCACTGAAATTTATTCAGCTCGGGGATATCCGCTTGAGAGGCCACGCCCAAAATATCCTTCATGCTCGCGCTCCATGCCGCCGCAACGGCACTCTCGCTAGGCGCTCCTATCACGCTCATATAAAAGCCCGTGCGGCACCCCATCGGCGAAATATCGATGATCTCGACGTCCGCGCTATTTAGGTGCTCGCGCATAAAGCCCGCGAAAAGATGCTCCAGCGTGTGGGTGCCGCGCTCGCTCATGATCTCTAAATTCGGACGGCAAAACCGCAGATCATAGACGCTGATCTTATCGCCGCTTTTGGTGCGCATGCTCTTTGCGAGCCGCACGCCAGGGGCATTCATGCGGGTATGATCGACCTT
>CAUVFI010000035.1:0-7718 GCA_963551055.1 uncultured Campylobacter sp.
TTTCGTCGTCTTGCGAGATGCCCGCGTTTTGCATAAATTTAGCCGCGCGCACCAGCGAGTGCAGTCGCTCGTCCAGCCAAAACGAGAAATTCCCGACGATATTTTCGCTAGCGGCGATCTTGTTTTTATCCGCGAGCGCCGTGATCTGCGCCTTGGCGTCCTCGTAGTTTTTTACGCCCAAAAGCACCACAAAAAGGCTTGCGAAAATGATGATGAAGTAAATTTTAAAATTATGCTCGCGTAAGGCTCTCATGCGGCGAGTATAGCAAAATCGGTCTAAATTTAGACCGATTTAAGCTTTTTTCAGAGTTAAAATTTTGCAAACGAACATCGCGGCTAGCACGACGAAGCAGACTCCAAAGCCGATCAGCGTGCAGTCGGCCATCGACATAAATTTGCTTGATGGGATCAGGTACCAGCCGTCCTCGTAAAGATCGACGAGATACTTTTGAAAGCCGCTTAGCGTGACGCCCTCGGGCACTAGCGGATTATCGTAGCCGCAGTCGCCCGTAGGCAAGAACCAATCGGGCGCCCACCGCTCAAGCGGCAGGCCGAACGGATAGTGCGGCTCGGTCGAGCAGCCCTGCACGCCGAACGGATCGTCTCCGTGGACGGCATCGTGGATTTTGATTAGTTTGGCGCTATACATTATGCCCTGGATCGCGCCCCAAAAGGCTAGCAGGTAGCCGGGCGCGGCGAGGAGCAAATTTTTAGGATTTATGATCGCGACCAGGCCTCCTAGCGCCATGCACAAAAAGGCAAAGCGGATATAGACGCACTGCTCGCAAGGCGGCATATAGACGTAGTTTTGAAACAGCGAGTGCGCGAGGATCACGAGCCCTACGCTCACCGCTATGAGGATCGCCCACGGCAGACGGCTATCGCCAAATTTTGCTATTTTTTCCGCAAATTTCATGCCTGCGCCCTATTTTTTGAGCAGCTCTTCGATTAGCTGCGCCATGCCGTCGATGGAGCTGATGGACTTCGTCATGATGAGGTATTTGCCGTTTACGACAAAGGCCGGCACGCCTTGGATCTTTGCTACGTCGTAGCTCTCATCCCATTTTTTAAGCAGTTCGGCGACCTTTGGGTCCTTCAGCTTTTTTTGATAGTCCGCCTCGCTGATGCCCGCCGCATCAAGCCCCGTCTTTAAAAACGCAGCCTCGTCCTTGCCGTCACTCCAGCGTTGCTTTTGATCGTGATAGGCCTTGTAGTAGGCAAATTTTGCCTTTTTAAACAGCGAGTTTTCATCTAGCGGGCTCACGCCTTTTTCCTCATCCATCACGACCAAAACGGCAAAGATTTTACTTGCGAGCTCGCCGTATTCGCCCTTGGTTTTTAGATGAAACGGCACGTATTTTAGCCCCGCGACCTTTTCTACGACCTTTGGCGTGACGGTTTTGTCGTATTTATAACAAAACGGGCATGCGTAGCTAAAGACCTTAACTAGCGTGTTTTGCTCCACAGGCAGCGGTTTTTCGAGCTTTACATAGTCCTCGCCCTCGGTAAACGCGGCCGCGCTTACCGCGCCAAACATCGCTACGGCTAAAAAGCCTTTGCTAAATTTAGAAAGTAGATTCATGGGGTGCTCCTTAAAATGATTTTGTTTGCGCTAATTTTATATCCTCTCGCCGCCGCAGAACTCACGCTAAGATAAATTTTAGATTAAATTCGTAAAATTTGGGCTAAATTTTAGCGGGAAATATAAAAATTTAAATTATTTTTTATAATTAAGCAAGTTTTAATAAATGCGTGATTTTTATGTTAGCGAGGTTGATTAAAATTACGGTATCAAATCAATTCAAAGGAGAATAAGATGAAGCGGACTCTTTCTTCATTTGCGCTAGCTGCGGCGCTTTTAGGCGGTCTAAGTACGGCTGCGCTCGCTATCGGCGGACCTAGCGGCGCGCACATAGACTACGCCGTCCCCGGCAAGATCGGCGAAGTAGTCGTTAATCCATACGACACCGCGCCTCTAACGGCGGTGATCAAAAATGGCGGCTACACGCTAGCAAACGCGAAAGTCACTATCGTGCCAAAACCGGGCGGTCAAGTTATCAGCTATAAAGTCGCCGACAAACACCTTCGCACTCACGGCGGAATTCCCGTTTTTGGACTATATCCAGACTATCAAAACACCGTCGAGGTCGAGTACGATAAAATTTATAAAGGTGGGACCGAGCACATAAAAGAAACCTATAAAATTTACGCTCCTGCGATCTATTTGGAGAGTTCGGGTATGCCGTCTCAAAAGGGCGCGCTGTTTGATAAAATCGAGGTCGTAAAGGCTCCGAGCGCGAAATTTGCTAACCGCCTCTACTACGTAAATAACTTCGTAAACAAAACCGGCAAGGGCACCAAAGTCGTGTGGAACAACCCCGCAGGCGGCGCGATCGAGTGGAACTACAGCCCCAATAACTTCATCCTTGACACCAAGGGCGAAGTACGTTGGTATCTGGAGCCGAGTAAAATTTACGACCTCAAGCAGCCTTTTTCTGCGGGCGTCATGATGGGCTTTAAGCAAAACGACGACGGCGCGATGACGTGGGGATATGGCCAAAGATACGCCAAATACGACATAATGGGACGCGAAATTTTTAACCGAGAGCTACCTGCGGGATACAACGACTTCTCGCACTCGCTAGACGTAGCGCAAAACGGACACTACTTCCTCCGCGCGGCAAACGCCAACTATAAACGTGCCGACGGTAAAAACGTCCGCACGGTCCGCGACGTCATCGTCGAGGTCGATAGAGACGGCAACGTCGTAGATGATTTTAGATTATATGAAATTCTCGATCCGTACCGCGACATCGTGCTAAAAACGCTCGATCAGGGCGCGGTGTGCCTAAATATAGACGCTAGCAAGGCAGGTCACACCGCGAGTACGGACGAGCTAGCCGCGATGGATATGAACGAAAAATGGGGCGACATCGTAGGCTCGGGCCCTGGACGCAACTGGGCGCACGTAAATAGCGTGGACTACGACCCGTCTGATGATAGTATCATCATCTCCAGCCGCCACCAAGACGCAGTCATCAAGATCGGCCGCGACAAAAAAGTCAAATGGATAATGGGCGCTCACAAGGGCTGGAAAGATCAGTTCAAGGGCTATTTGCTTCAGCCCATAGATAAAGACGGCAAAAAAATAGTCTGCGAGGACGAGTACTCAAAATGCCCGGGCTACGAGAGCGAGAAGGGCGGATTTGACTGGCAGTGGACGCAGCACACGGCATTTAGAATCGACAGCAAGTCCAAAAAGGGCGTCGTTTATCTAACCGTCTTTGATAACGGCGACACCCGCGGCATGGAGCAGCCTGCGATGGCGGGTATGAAATACTCCCGCGCGGTCGTCTACAAAATCGACGAAAAAGCTAAAACCGTCGAGCAGGTCTGGGAGTACGGCAAGCAGCGCGGCAGCGAGTGGTATAGCTCGGTTACTTCGCTAGCGCAGTATCAAGACGACCTTGATAGCGTGATGGTTTACTCCGCGGTCGCTGGCATGCAGTTTGATATCGCCAAAGGCCGCCCGGTCGGCGTGCCTAGCCCTCACATCAACGAGTTTGAATGGGGCGCAAAAGAGCCGTCAATCGAAATCAAAATGACCAACGCGATGGGCTATCAGGCGTTTCCGTTTAGCCTAGAAAAGGCGTTTGAGAAGTAAAATTTAAAATTTAGCGGCCGTATTTCGAACGCGGCCGCTTTTGTTTTAGTTTATGATCAAATTCTACACATCTACTCGGTAGAATTTCATCCGAATTTGCTAAATTTTATCCCTCGGTACGGCAAAATTTAACCGAAAACATAGCTCTTTATTCTAGATAAAATTTAATCATGCGGATTTGCGATTTCGCGTTCCGCTTTTGTTGTAATTTCAATCTGCTAAAAATTAATAAGCGTTATTTCGGTATAGACGAGGTAGCGCACGGTTTGGATGAAATTTGCATCCCGCTTGAGGGCGGGGGACGACGGGTATGAGGTTAATGCGCCCAAAGGATATCCGTGCGGCAAGGCGGCGTAGCAAAGGAAAAAGAGTGGAAAAATCCAGAAAAAAGGAATTCAAAAAGCTCGCGGCGCAGCGGCAGCGAGATGTGTTTGAAAAGAGCCTGCCGATGAATAGGGCGGAGTTTGAACGGCTATTTGAGTTCTTAGACGAGGGCTTGGCGCATCGTGGCTGCGACGGCACGCATAGGCTCACGCTGGAGTTTTTGCGAGCCCGCCGCGCATCGAATGAAGTGGCGGTTTTGGACTTTTGCGAGCAAAACGGCGGGTATTGCGATTGCGAAGTTCTAAACAACGTGCAAGATTGCTTCGAGTTTTAGGGAGCTGTGCGCAGGGAGATATGGTTTTGCAAGCGTTGTTTCAAAGAGGCAGTGTGTAAAATTTAGTAAAATTTTAGCGGCGCGAGGGCTCAAAATAGGGCTAAAGCAGCATTTGCGGTGCGAGCTGCCGCCCATGCAATAAGCATAAAACTTACCGCGCCAAACACGCGGGCCTTTTGTAGAATTAATGCTCTAGTTTTTAAATTTGACGCAAAAGGCGGGCAACTCGCCGTCAAAACGGCAATTAAAGCGTGGTGTGACGGGGCTTGTATGGACTTAAGAGCGGTATTGCTCGCTTAATTTAACGATACAAGACGGCGAGGAGACCTGGAGTTTGCCCCCTTAAATTTTATTGCGGTAGCCATCAGGCGGACAGAGATATGCTATGGACGTTTTCATTGAGCGAGCTTGCCGCAGACGCTTTGCTGTGCGACAAGCAGGTTGATTGCAAGATTAGGAGAACTCGCACAAAGCGCTTTTGCGCGAGAGGACTTTGCTGCGGTGCCGACGTAAATTTTACCCGCACGGCGTTTAAATTTAGCCTAAAATTTCTCCGACGAAAAACAGCGCCGACATCGTA
The DNA here is from genome assembly GCA_963551055.1 of uncultured Campylobacter sp. Taxonomy (GTDB): domain Bacteria; phylum Campylobacterota; class Campylobacteria; order Campylobacterales; family Campylobacteraceae; genus Campylobacter_B. The sequence goes on from CAUVFI010000035.1 coordinate 4,903, forward strand.
AACGTGCAGAGCGCGACGACCTTTAGCTGTCCGTCGAAATCGCGACAATCCCGCACGCGCGAGACGAAAATGAGATGCCAAATAAGCGGCACAAAGCTAATTACGTAGAGTAGTTTTACGCCCGGCTCGCCGCGTAAAAGCGAGTAGCATAGCATCAGACCCGCTCCGCCCGCGATCAGCGCATAGTGATAGCGCTTAGCCGCACGCAGCCCGATACGAACGGGGATCGTGCGTTTGCCCTTGAGCTCGTCGTTTTGGATGTCGCGCATGTTGTTTAGATTTAGCACGGCGGTGCTTAGCATACCGCACGCGCACGCCGGCAGCAGTAGCGCCGCATCGAGCGAACGCGCGTATAAAAAATATGAGCCCAGCACGCTCAAAAGCCCAAAAAACAAAAACACGAAAACGTCGCCAAGCCCTTTGTAGCCGTATGCGCCGGCGCCCACGGTGTAGCGGATCGCGGCATATATCGACGTGCCGCCCAGCGTGAAAAATAGAGCCACGAGATAAAACTGCTCGCCGAATGCCAAAACGCTTAGCGCGAGGCTAGAAAATGCCGAAAGTAGCGCTGTAGCGACGATGACGCGCTTCATCTGCTCCGCGCTCATCTGCCCAGTTTGGATCGCGCGCCGCGGCCCCAGCCTACCATCGTCGTCGGTGCCCTTTACTGCGTCGCCGTAGTCATTAGCATAGTCGCTGAGTACCTGAAACAGAAGCGTCGTAAGTAGCGCCAGTGCGAAAATATCCGCTCTAAATACGCCCGCGCCGTACGCCGCGCCGCTACCGAGCAGTACGCCCGAGACGCTAAGCGGCAGCGATCTAAGGCGAGCGGATGCGTAAAGAGCCTTTACTGTTATCATTTTTTACCTTTTGTTGATTTTTGGAGCCGAATTTACGGCGGACCCGAGATAAAATTTAGCGGAAAAACGCCAAAAATATTATAAATTTAGACTATTCGTAGAGTAAATTTTATTTAAATTCGCCTTTTTAATATAAATAGCGGTAAAATAGAGCCAAAAATTTTAGGAATTGTGATGAAAAAAGTTCTTACCGTTCAAGATATATCCTGCGTGGGCAAGGTTTCGCTGACCGTCGCATTGCCGATACTTAGCGCGATGGGGATGAGCACGAGCGTGATCCCTACGGCGGTTTTATCGATGCATACGGGCTTTTCGGGCTATACCTTTTGCGATCTAAGCTCGCAGATACGTGCGATCATGGCGCACTGGAAAGACCGCGGAGTGGTGTTTGACGGCATCTACACGGGCTTTTTGGGTTCGGCGGCGCAGATCGAGATTATGGGTGAGCTATTTGCGAGCTTCGGCGGCGCGGGCAAGACCATTTTGGTCGATCCTTGTATGGGCGATAACGGCGTGTTTTATCCGGGCTTTAACGAGGATTTTGCTCGTATGATGGCGCTTCTGTGCGCCCAGGCCGACGTCATCACGCCTAATATCACCGAGGCCTGCGCGATCACCGGCGTGCCGTACCGAGAGGACGCAGATAGGGATTTCATCATGGATCTGCTTGCAAGGCTTCGAGAGCTGGGCGCTAGACAGGTTATTTTAAAGGGCATCGGCTACATCGCCGATCAGTGCGGAGTTTTCAGCTATGATGCGCGCACGGGCAGGACGAATGAGTATTTTCACGAGCTGCTGCCGGTCAAATTTAACGGCACCGGCGATATTTTCGCGGCCGTAGCCTTCGGCGCGATAATGCGCGGCAAGTCGCTGGAAACGGCGGTTCGAGTCGCTGCGGACTTCGTCGTCAGCACGATCAAAGAGACGATGAGCGACGAGGAGCGCAAGGACTACGAAGGGGTCGATTTCGAAGCGATAATTCCCGAGCTGGTGAGGAAAATCTAAGTTCTAGACGGATTTGGAACTCGCCGCGCGGACAGAGGATTTGTGGGAGAGCTTTAAAATTTTACCGCAAAAGGAAATTCCTAAATTTCATCTGCGGCGTGAAATTTTAAAATTTCAAAATTATGTGTCGTGTGAGGCATGGAATTTTATAGGCGACGTGGAATTTTAGAATTTATGCATTGCACGGGCTTATAATTTTATCTCCTGCATAGAATTTTAAAATTTGCATCGACGTAAAGATGCGAAATTTATCACTAGCGCGGAATTCTAAACGCAAGGCTGCAGTGAATTTATCTGTTTGCGAGCTTGAGCTGCATTTTGAAATTTTGCACAAAATCTGCTTAAAATTTTATTCCCACAAGCCGTGCATTCATAAAGTATTCTCAAAATTTAGATTAAAATCCGTATTTAAATCCTATGTTTATTTAAAATTTTAGCGATTATTAGAGAGGATGCTTGAAGAATTAAATAAAGATGGATATAAAATTAACGGCACTAAATTGCAATATCTGATAGCGAAAAATGAGATGATATGGAAAATTTTATGAGATACCAAGCATCAAGACGGCTACACTATAGCGGTTACTATAAGCGGCAGCGATACGGATAAGATAAATACTTACACAGAAAAAGAAGGATTGTAATAGCAAAGACGATTGGAATTTGAATGTGTAAAAAAGCACTTAATTAAATTTTTCTAAGCATTTGGCGAGATTATATGATTTTAAAATTTAAATAAGACGGACGGTATAGTCGTGAAATTTAAATATGAGCGTCGGCGCAAAATAGCCGCATCGGCTAAATCTATTAAAACTGCCGTATACGTATAAAGGGTAAATTTAAAATCGGAGCTTTGCCGAATTTTAAATTTACCCGATTTGCCTCGCTATAAAATTTATTCGCCCAGGAAGTATTTCAGATCCGCCTGCGCGTCGCCGCTGATTAGGCGAA
>CAUVFI010000036.1:0-7678 GCA_963551055.1 uncultured Campylobacter sp.
TCTCTTTCATTCTTGCAGGCGGCATCGGCGCGCAAAATATCCGTGAGGCACTCGCGCTGTGCCCCTACGCTATCGATCTAAACAGCCGCGTGGAGGACGCGCGAGGCATTAAAGATCCACAAAAGATAAGCGAAATTTTGCAAATTTTAAAAAATGCGCAAGGCTGATCTCCGTGTGCAAACTCGCGCGATAATTATATCTAAATCAAGCGTGTATAAGAAGGAACCAAATGCGTAAGGACGAAATTGCTAGGTTTGGCATAAGCAAAACGCGGTATGATAAAAATATAAAGGATTTCTTGCAAAATAAAAATTGCGATAAGCAAAATTTGGCTGGCGGCGGGCTGAAATTTACGAGCAATGGCGGGCAAAATTCTATAAATGCCAGCGAACGAAATTTTACGAATGCCGTTGAACAAAAATCGCAAAGCGATCTCTCTTGCGCCACTGATACACCCTCGCAAAATTTTAAAACTCAAGTAAGGAATTACGACAAAGAGCCGATAATCATAAAAGACCACGCTATAATTTTAAATGCTATCATCGGCGCGATTTATATCATTACTACGATATTGATGGCGGTCTGCGGTAAATTTTCCGCCCAGCAAATTTTATTTCTCGTTTTGCTGGATTGCTATTTTCCGCTCAGAGCATTAAATAAATTTTCAAATTTCGGCAAGTGCTATATATGCTTTAAAAATGACGATATAACCCTATATTCTAAAAAGACGGAAGCCATTTTATATGAGACTAAAATTTCCAATATAATTGGTATCAAAAGAACCACGGGACCGTCATATCCCGAAATATCAAAAAAGACAAAATGCCTTATGCTGCTATTTGCTTTTATATACTTGCTTTTGGTTTTTTTCGTAGCGGTAGTGATAGACGGAAGGGAGGAAAATTTTTGGATAATTTTTGCGGTAATTATATCAATTAGCTTTTTTACTTTATTGCTATATAGGCTTTTTAATGGGCTAGGCTTTGATATTATAAATGACAGCATATTGATATATGACAAAAATTCTTTTATAGAGGTTTCGTTTCTAAGTAGCAAAGAATACAGGGAGCTAAAAGCCTATTTTCTACTCAAAACAGGGAAAAATTTAGATAAAATCCCGCCGCAAATTTTTGCGTAGGCTATAAAGAATAAAAGATGAATAGAAAACAGAGGCTTGAGAAGCCAAATAAAATTTTAAATGAACGGTATCAAAATTTAGAGCAAAGCTCAAGGCAGAATTTTGACGCCAAAAATTCCGATAGTAAGAATTCTAAATTTGAAAAGCTCGCGGATGACTCTGCGACAAATATAAATAAAAACGCAAACTCTACTAAATTTGAACAAAATCCGAGTTACGCTCGTGATCATAATAAAGAGCCTTTAGCGCTCAAAGATAGGACGAATTTTTATATAGTTCTTGCTACGGTATGCACGCTTGCGATTATGATTTTTATGTATTCATACAAACCCAATCAAACTAGAAATAATCAGCTTTTTATAGTATTTCCATTTTTCGGATTGCCTATAATAATGGAATATTTTACAAATTTTTACAATAAGAAACTTGTAAAATTTTATAATGATCGAGTTACTTATTGTACAAACAAAATGCCCGAAAAAACTATATTCTTAGATGATCTTAAGGATGTAAAAAGAGCCTATTTCGCAAGAGATAATGAGTGGCTCAGAAGACAGGGTGCTTTTTATAGATTTCTCTTTAAATTTGAACCATACACTACAATAATCGCTTTTTTATTAATCTGTATATTAGTATTGGCTATCGACGTAAGAAAATATATAGAAACAGGTAGTTTCAGAGTATTTTTCATATCTATAGTTGCATTTTTGTTTTTATTCGTCTTAAAATTTATATATTTTTTAGTTTTTAAATTCCGTCTTAGACTTATATTTTACGATAATATAATAATCCGAGGCAAGGATAAAGATATCGCCTTTACGATAGAAACTATGGACGACTACGTCAGGATAAAAGAATTTTTTATAAAGAGAAAAGGTATTGATTTGGATAAGACTCAGCGCCACGTATGGCTGGATTTTAATTAGCAATTAAAGAGCTTTAGATGAAAAAAGTCTCAAATGGCGAAGCTTTTAAATTTTTAAAATTTAAAGGCGCGACTCTTAAAAATTGATCGTAATCTTTCTTGCGCGGAATCTATTTTATCATTTGCTTTATCGCGTTATGAATACGGCTGCAAATTTTTAAATTCCATCTCTAGCTGCTTGCGCCAATCTTGCAGCGAGCGCTCTGCGCTAGCGGCGTATTTCTTTATAAGTACGCCGCCAGAGCTTGATCAGATACACCGCCTCTGTATAGATTGATCTCTGAGATTAAATATCAGCCTTAAGCGCCGCGTCTTTGAAAAATCCCCACGTAAAGCGCGAAAACAAAACCGATCGCGACCGCGTAAGGAGCGAACTCTGTGATGCCTTTAGGCGAGCTTGCGAGCAAGAAATTGTGCGCGATCGCAGCGCCCGCCGCCATGCCGATGACGAATATGCCCGAGCTTAAATTTCCCGTGCCGGCCTGCACCAGATGCTTGCCCGGGCAGCCCTCGCTGAGACTGAAGCAAAGTCCTGCGAGCACCATGCCTAAGAAATTCCAAACGAAATCGTTGTGTGCGATAGGCTGGCCTTCAAAGCCGAGCTTGTATTGCCCAAACGCGATATTTGCGATGCTCGCAAACGCGATGACGCTTAGTACGCCCCAAAACATCGAGAAATCGCCGCGGAAAATTCTACCGAACGCGCCGACGCTGCAAAATTTGCTTCTGTGCATCACCGCGCCCACGATAATGCCCGCAGCCAGCGAGATGCCTACCGCGGCGTGTTGCGCGCCCGGGCCTTTAGCGGAGATAAAAAGCGCGCCGCCCTCTCCCGTTTTGAGTCCGAAAACCAAGGCCGCAAGTAGCGCCGCGCCCAGTAGCACGGGCAAAATTCCGATCGCGCCGCTAAGCCTTGCCTCTTTGCTCGCCTCATAGCCGCGCTTTTTAAGCAAAAACCCAATGAGTACGCCGCAGATCAGACCCGCCAATCCGGCTAGCGCAGTCAAATCGCCGCCGCCTAGGCGCAAAAACGCGCGCCACGGGCATCCCAAAAATACAAGGCAGCCGATCATCGCGAAAATTCCTAGGAAAAATTTCGCAAACGGCGAACTGCCGGTAACCGGCGCAAACTCGCGCGTCCAAAGCACGCTTGCTAAAAAGCCGCCGAACACGAGCCCTATGATCTCCGGGCGGATGTATTGCACTGCGGCTGCTCGGTGAAAGCCCAGCGCGCCCGTGGTGTCGCGCAAAAAGCAAGCGACGCAAACGCCCATATTGCCCGGGTTTCCAAAATGCACCAGCGTCGCACCCAGCACGCCTAGCACGGCGCCTGCGATGATGTACCATTTAACGTTATTCATGAAAAAATCCTGAAATAATCTAGATCGACCGATCTCTTAGGCGCGATTTTATCCTTTGTAAAATAAAAAGCAAATAAATTCCGATCTAAATTTTAAAAAGTAAGAATCCTATCCATACTTAAAAATGACTAAAAATAGAATTTAAAAAGTAGTTAAGACGGGGTTCGGACATACGAAGCCAGTCTTAACTATAGAATTTTACTTAAATATAAATAAACCAGCCTTAATTTCTCGCACGAAGTCGGAAATTCTATTTTTACATACGGCCGCAAAGCCCGCAAGTTGCGAAATTCCAGGCCTCATCAATCGATAGCGTTGGAGCTTTTTAGCACCACTAGATGTTTTTTACCCGCGAAACTTAGCACTACGGCAGCATTATTTTCGTCGATTTCGCGCACCAGCTCTACTCGCACATCGCTAGGTCTTGCGGTATCCGAGCTAAGCAGCTCATTTTCTAAAATGCTTCTAAATGCCGAAACTTTGGGCTCTTTTGTATCCGATCTTTCTTTTACTCTCTCGCGAAATTCCATCGTGCCACTCTCGGCAGGGCTTACTTTAAGCGGCGAAATTTTATCCGCTACGCCTATATTCTCGGCGCTCTCAGAGCTTTCGTCCGCCCCCGTAGCTTCCGAACGCTCGGCACGCGCAACTTCATCGTAAAATTTATCGTGTGCACTCTCTTCGCTCACGTTCTCGCCTCTTAAAAAATCTGCACCATCTACGCTTTTTGAGTCGTTAGAATTTTTTAAATTTAAAGCGGAGTCCTCATCTTTTTTCGCAAACTCCTGCGCGTCAGAATAATTTGGGTTCTTTGATCCGCTCTGATTTTTAAAAGAGGATTCGTTTAAAATTTTATCGATGCCCGTCCCGTCCAAGTCAGTGCCATCCATACTAGCGTCATCTTCAAAAACTCGCCATGTCTCGTCGATACTTTTTTGCGGCTTGTGCGATAAAAATTTTCGCACGCCTACGAAAGCCGCAGCCGCAAGCAGTAACGCTACGATTATCGGCATCATGGAAACCCCGCTGCTACCGCTTTGCGCCGTCTCACTCGCCTCGCTCTTTACACTCATCTTGCTCTGATCGAAAGCAGGGTTTTTTACGCGTAAAATGAGTTTGAGATTGCCGTCTTGAGTAAGAGCATCGACCGATAGATCGGCTCCGGTGGGGAAATTTATCTCGATATCCTTGCCTTTGGGCGCTATCGTAAAGCTTTTTAAGACCTTTTGATTAGTGCGCATTTCGTTAAATTTCTCATCGCCGCCAAGCCCTTTTAAAATAAGGCTCATCGACTGCCCGTCGACGCGGCGCACGATGTCAGGTTTGTATGCGGAGTCAAATGCCAAGGCGATATCCACGCTATCGTCGTGGTTGAAGAGATCGTATTGCATCAGATTGGCGCCGAGGCAAAAATTTGCGATTAAAATCAAAAATATCTTTTTCATGCTCATTCCGTTAGTTAAAAAGTTCAGCTATCTTGTTTTGTAGCTCGCGCCCGCCGTAGTTCGCGCATAAATTTACGATCGCGGTGCCTATGATAGCGCCGTCTGCGTATTCTTTCGTAGCGCGAACGTCGCCGGCAGTGCGGATACCAAAGCCGATCGCTACGGGCAGATCGCTCATTTTTTTAAGATCTGCGACCATATTTTTTAGGCGCGAAATCGGCGTTTGCTTGCTTCCGGTCACGCCGATAGCGCCCACACCGTAGATGAAGCCTCGCGCGCGGCTCAAAACTCTCGCGGCGCGGTGCTCGCTCGTAACGCTAATAAGCGGGATGAGCGCGATACTGAACTCCTCGCAAAGCGCGAAAATTTCTTCGTTTTCCTCATACGGCAGATCGGGGATTATTAGCCCGTTGATGCCGTAGCGCGCCGCCTTAGATACAAACTCGCGCGCGCCGTAGGCAAAGATCACGTTGTAATAGACCAAAAACACGAGCGGCTTGCGCGTTTGCACTCCTTTTAAAATTTCAAATACCTTCTCCGCATTTACGCCGTTTTGCACCGCGGAAAAGCTCGCTTTAAAAATTTCGGGGCCGTCCGCGAGCGGATCGGAATACGGGATGCCGATCTCAAGCAGATCGATCGCGCTTTCATCTAAATTTGACAAAAACTCCTTCGTGTGCGCTGGGCTCGGATAGCCAGCCACGATATAGCCGATGTTCGCCTTTTTGCCGGCAAAGGCCGCCTTGATCTTATCCATAAATCGTTCCTTTTTTATAATTCATCACGGTATCCATATCCTTATCGCCCCTGCCGCTTACGTTTACGACGATCGTTTTTTTGCCCTTTAGCTGCGGACAGAGCTTTTGCAAATACGCTAACGCATGCGCGCTTTCGATCGCGGGGATGATGCCTTCGAGCCTACAGAGCAGTTTAAGCGCCGCGATGCACTCATCGTCGGTTACCGCTTCATATTTTGCGCGACTTATCTCGTGCAGATGCGCGTGCTCAGGACCCACGCCAGGATAATCAAGCCCCGCCGAGATGCTGTGAACAGGCTCGATCATGCCGAATTTATCCTGCAGTACGATCGTTTTCATGCCGTGTATGATGCCCGCGCGTCCGTTGGTGATTGTCGCTGCGTGATAAGGGGTATGCGCGCCCAAGCCGCCCGCTTCGACGCCGATGAGTTGCACGCTAGGATCATCCACGAACGCGCTAAAAATTCCTATCGCATTGCTTCCGCCACCCACGCAGGCTAGGACGTAATCAGCCTTGATTCCCTTGCTTGCGAGCTGCGATCTGGTCTCGGTACCGATGACACTCTGAAATTCCCTAACCATCTTAGGATACGGATGCGGCCCGACCGCCGAGCCGATGACATAAAATACACTCTCGATCTCATTTACCCACGCCTGAATCGCCGCGGTGGTCGCCTCTTTGAGCGTTTTAAGACCGGTGCCGATTTTGATCAAATTTGCGCCCAAAAGCTGCATCCTAAAGGCGTTGAGCTGCTGGCGCGCGGCGTCGGTCTCGCCCATATACACATCACACTCAAGCCCGAATAGCGCCGCTGCCGTCGCCGTCGCCACGCCGTGCTGCCCCGCGCCGGTTTCGGCGATGATCTTTTTTTTGCCCATCTTTTTAGCGAGCAGCGCTTGCGCTAGGGCGTTGTTGATTTTATGAGCGCCCGTGTGGTTAAGATCCTCGCGCTTTAGATAAATTTCATGCCCGTAGTGCTCGCTAAGGCGCGCGGCGTGATATAGCGGCGTCGGACGCCCCGCATATTCGCGCAGCAAGTAACCCAGCTCGTCTTTAAATTCCTTCGTCTGCGCTATGGTGTTGTACGCATCCTCCAACTCCTCGAGCGCAAACATCGCCGTCTCCGGCACGAATTGCCCGCCGAAACTCCCGAAATACGCCTTTTTATTCATCCTATCTCCTCGCATTAAATCGTGAGATTATATAAAATTTCGCGTTAAATTTCGCTTTTTTGACGGCGCCTTTTGCGGCGCTCTTCTAAATTTATCGGATATGCAGCTGTAAAAACGCGCGGCGCAAGATAGTAAATTTTAAAATTGTAGCTAATATTTTGCTTGATGAGTAGCCTTAGCTTCGTAAATTTGAATGATTTGTGAATTTATTTGCTTTCATTGCTAATATCACTCTTTTTAGAATTACCGATAGGACAAATTATATTATCAGTATCCGTAAGTCTTAATTTTTTCCACTCTTCAAAGCTATTAACTCTAATCAAATTATACGGAATTTTTGACGGTTCATCAATAATTTTAAGGCACTCGCTCGTCTCTCTTTTAAAATACTGCATAATAAGGTGACTATCGTCATTTTCCAAAGCCTTTTTTATACATTTTGCTTTTAACTCAACATAATCACTATTACTTAGAGAATTTTTTGAAAAGAGCCTCATTGGAGCGCACTCGCTAATTATTTCCGTATAAATCATACGAAAAACAAAAAACGAAATAATCAGCAAAAATAGTAATAGAATAATATTTTTGTATCGTTTTAAAAATTTCATTTTATTGCCTTATTTAGAATTTTTATATTTTACGGATAAAAACCCTTGATTTTTGTGGTTTACTGCCACTTATGCCTATACCATTAATATCTATAGAAGCCCAGGCACTTAGGCATAGCAGCAGATTAAAGATATATAGGATAAATTTCATTCTGCCTGGTCTAATCCGAGTTTAATCATAGTCGAAGTCTTCCAAATCATAGCCGAAAATATGTAAAGTTTTTAAAGCTAATTCTCTGACCTCTATCCAGGATTTATTTTGATATACCA
>CAUVFI010000037.1:0-7538 GCA_963551055.1 uncultured Campylobacter sp.
CGCTCGGGCAAATCGGCTAGGCTTTAGATAGACGGGCTTAAATTTTAGAATAATAATTTTGAAATTTCGCCCGGATTTCGCAGTTTGCCGAGGCTTTAGGGATTTATGGAATTTATATTTAAATTTCAGCTAAGCTTTGGGATCCCGCAGAATTTTATAGAATTTTACGGCTCGCGATTGCACTAAATTTTAAAATTTTGCATCGCGACAGAATTCTTTGATGCTTGAAATTTTAAGACATCGTAAAATTCTAATGATTTAGAATTTGCACCGCTATGAGGTTTTAATGTTTTAAATTTTACTTCTAGTGGAATTTTTTCATACGACGGAAGCGCGACGTAATTTAGAATTTTAAAATTTCAGCTAGCGCGCTAGCGTAAAATTCTGCCCCGCCGCTGCCATAGCCGAGCAGTGAAATTTTAAAATTTTAAATTCCGCGCCATGATAGAACATGACAGAATTTGAAAATTTATAAAATTTTAAACTGCGAAAACGCCTCGCCAGGCATTAAAATTATCTTAAAATATAATTTAGCTTGCAAGATTAAGCTAAATTTCTGCTTATAATCATATTGATTTAATCTTTATTTGGCTAAAATTGACGCTTGTCAATTTCTTAATTTGAAAGGATAAAGATGTCTGATCTAAAACAGGATAGACGAGGCTTTATCGGGCTTACTTTCGGCGCAGTTGCCGCTGTGGGTGGCGTTTTCGCACTCGTGGGGATGAAGAAATCGTGGGATCCGCTACCTAGCGTGCGCGCCGCCGGCGTCACTACGGTAGATTTAAGTCCGATCAAAGAGGGCGAGCTTTATCAAACGCAGTGGCGCAAAAAGCCAATTTTCGTGCTTAAAAAGACCGCCGATATGCCTAAAAACGATGCCCGCGATGTCGTCGTAGGGGATGCTAGATATACGCTTTGCATCGGGCTTTGTACGCATTTAGGCTGTATTCCTAGCTACAAGCCATCGACGCAACAATTCATCTGTGCATGTCACGGTGGGATTTTCGATGCTAACGGCGTAAATGTGTTCGGTCCGCCGCCGCGTCCTATGGATATACCGCCCTTTAAAATCGACGGAACGAAACTCGTTTTAGGCGAAGAGGGCCCCGAATACCAAGCCCTAAAGCAGAAAGCATAGGAGGCGCAGATGGCACATATAAGAAAAGCTACGGGAGTTTGGGATTGGTTCGACCAAAGGCTCGCCGTAACGAAATTTTTCAAGGTGATGGTAAGCGAGTATTGGATTCCTAAAAATATCAGCTTCCTTTGGGCGATGGGCGTTATTTTGATGACGCTATTTATAGTTTTGTTCATAAGTGGACTGATGCTCGTGATGTATTATAAGCCAGATGTCAATTTGGCATTTGATAGCGTAAATTTCACGATTATGAAAGAGGTCGAATACGGCTGGCTATGGCGACATATCCACGCAGTATCGGCATCGGTCGTATTTTTGATCTTATACATTCATACTTTAGTAGCTATTTATTACCGCTCGTATAAGCAAGGACGAGAGATGATTTGGGTAAGCGGAATGCTGCTTTTCATTATTTTTTCGGCCGAGGCTTTCAGCGGCTATATGCTTCCATGGGGGCAGATGAGCTACTGGGCAGCGATGGTTATTACTAATCTTTTTGGTGGAATTCCAGTAGTTGGCGACGCGATAGTAGAGTGGATTCGCGGCGATTACGCCGTAAGCGATCCGACGCTGACGCGATTTTTTATGCTTCATGTCTGTTTGCTGCCTCTAGTGGTGGTTGCGGTGCTGGCAGTGCATTTTTATTCGCTTAGATTTCCGCATGTAAATAACCTAGACGGCGAGGAGATTGACTTTGAGCTCGAAGGCGAGAAGTATCTGCAAGGAAAAACTAGCGAAAGCAAGGTAATTCCGTTTTGGCCCGGCTTTTTGGCGAAAGATTTTTTCTACGTCAGTATCTTTATGATATTTTTCTTTTATCTAGTGGGCTTTCACTTCGATTTTGCGATGGATCCGATAAATTTCGAGCCTGCAAACAGCCTCAAAACCCCAACGCATATCTATCCGGAATGGTACTTCCTTTGGGAGTATGAAATTTTGCGCGGATTTTACTTTGATGTAGGACCGCTTAAGGCCGCCGACATCGGGCTTATCGCCTTTGCATTCGCCGGAGTTTCGCTATTTTTTATCCCGCTATTTGATCGCAGCAGCGTAGTAGCGCCTGCGCACAAAAACAAAGCGTTTTTCATCTGGTTCTGGGTTTTGGTAATCGACATGATCCTGCTTAGCCTCTTCGGCAAGCTCCCTGCAGACGGCGCGGAGCTTGGTATCGAAAATAAATACTGGGGCTTTGCTTTATCGATCATCTATATCGGATTGCTTGTCGTAGTGCTTCCGTTAATTACAATCGCAGAAAGAAAGAGGGTCTAGCCATGAAAGAGATAAGAACCCTAATCTTGGTGCTTTTTTGTGTGGGAATTTTATACTGGTTTATCGAGCCTTATGCTCATACTAAGCTTAGTCCGCACACCGATCCGGTAAATTATGACTTTGCAGCAGGCGATACGGCTTTAGCCGCGCATAACGTAGCCGCAGCAGAAAGCGCTTTGGCCGCAGCTGAAAAAGGCGGGGATGAGACGATGATAAAAAATTCTAAAAAAGCCCTTGCTAGTGCAAAAGAGCAACAAGACAAAACGGTGCTTTTTTGGGACGAGATAAATAAAATCGATCTTAGCAAAGGCGATGCCGTGCGCGGCGCCGAGACCTTTACAAATGCAGGCTGCACCGCATGTCATGGAGTAAAAAGTGCAAATATCCCCGCTCCTATGGACGCGGCAAGCGCTAGTGCCGCATACGGCGTCAATCCTCCGGATCTTAGCAGTGCAGGCTATCTATACACCGATAAATTCTTAGCAGCACTCATCAAAGATCCGATCATGGCTCTTAAGCTAGATCAGAAATTTGGCGACGAAAAGCCTTTTCCGATGCCCGGGTTTTTCGGTGCAGGCGGTGATCTAAATCAAGAGATCGCTGATATCGTAGCCTATCTAAAATCGCTCGCTCCTAGCGAGGATAAGCTAATCGCCTCTGAAGCTGCAGCTAGCGGTATCAAGCAAGGCACCGAACTAGACGAAGCGCAGAAAAAATTTCTTTTAAGCAAGGCGGTTTTTGAGGATGCTTGTCTAAGATGCCACGACGTCAAATATGATAAGCTCTTTGCATCCAGCGACAAGGCTGGCTTGGCTGCGTATATGGGCTCGACGCCTCCTGATCTTTCGATGATGATCCGTTCTAAGGGCGCCAACTATCTGCACGAGTTTATCAATGATACGCAAAAGAAGCTTCCAGGCACTTCGATGCCGCGCGTAGGCTTGAACGAAAACGCTGAAGCCAAGGTCGTGGAGTATCTGGCTGACGTAGGCGACAGCAAAAAAGCTGAGCGTGAAGCTACAACCATAAATATTATGATCTATTTCTTGATCCTTTCTGTTTTTGCAGGTCTTTGGAAAAGCAAAATTTGGTCGAAACTTCACTAAAATTTTAGCAGTCGGAGTAAAATCCGACTGCCTTTTAAAATTCCGCTATATCCTAAATTCTATTAAACTCTATCTATCAAGAAGCTCTTACAATTGAGAATTTAGCCGCTTTCGTGCTTTATGATAACCGCTTTATTTATTATTTTTTAAGATTTTTCTACATATAATTGTGACTCGATTTTGAAATTTAATGTATGAATTTAACTCAAGAAGGTTCAGATGAAATTTTTTAAATTTGCGGTTTTAGCTCTAATTTTTCCGCTTGCTATGCTTTTTGCGGATACGGATTATCGTGCGGAAGCAGCGACGATAAAAGAGAAATTTGCTCAAGCGATCAAGCTTTATGTCGATGGTAATAATTCTGAGGCTAGAAAGATAACTCAAGAGGCGTATTTTGGGCATTTTGAAAATCTAGAAGCCGGCATTCGCATAAATTTAAGTCAGAAGAAATCCTACGATATGGAGAAGCAGTTCGGCGATATCCGCAAGGCAATCAAAGCAGAAAAGCCGGTAAGCGAGATCCAAGCGATGATAGATAATCTAAACCGCGAGATCGACGAGGTCTTGCCGGTGATAGAATCAGGTCACCGCCTAGTGGCAGAATATCAAGATGGAGGCGACGGCAGCACTTCTGCGCCAGCCTCAGGTGGGAATTCCGCAGCATCCGGTACAACTTCGCCTTGGATGAGCGTCTATACGGAATTTAAAACTGAGCTGGATAACGCTAAAGCTGCGTTTGATAAAAAAGACGCTGCTGCGTTAAAGGCTGCGCTAAATCGCGCTAAATTTGATATCTACCGCAACGAACACCTAGAAGAGGCGGTACGAAAATATGTCTCGTCTCAGACCGATCAATCAATCCAGCAGATCATCGGAAATCTATTGCGCGAGGATGCGGATACGGACAAATCAAAATTTGACGAAGCGATAAACGCCCTAGATAATCTAGCATTAAAAGCCGTAAATGATTTGCCGCAAGAAAGCTACTCCATAGCACCGCAGACTGCGTTAGCACAAAGCGATACTAGCGAGGATGAGGGCAAGGATTTTACGCCGATTGTGCAAAATATCAAAGACAAAATGGCTAAGGTTTTGCAGCTTTACGAGAGCGGCAAGGTTGATGACGCGATCGACGAAAGCGGCAATATCTACTTCGACGAATACGAAGAGAGCGGCATGGAAAATATCGTCGGTGCTAAAAATACTCAACTCAAGCTAGACACCGAAGCAAGTTTTAATAAAATTTCAGCTCTTATGCGCGCGGGTGCTTCCAAAGAGCAGATTGTAGCGGCGCAAAACAAGCTATTTGATCAGCTTACCCAAAGCCTAGAGCTAACGAAGAAATCAAGCAATTGGGATCTATTCTTATACGCGTTTATCATTATCTTGCGCGAAGGATTTGAAGCACTCATCATCGTAGCTGCAGTCATCGCTTTGCTTATAAAATCCGGCAATTCAAAGCACCTAAATATCGTTTACAGCGCTCTTGGCGTAGCGGTTGTGCTAAGTATTGCCACGGCTTACGGACTAAATTATATCTTCGGTAGTGAAAATGCAGGACAAACGCGCGAAGTGATGGAGGGTGCGGTGATGTTAATCGCCGTAGTTCTGCTATTTTATGTGGGCTTTTGGCTTCTTTCAAATGCAAGCTCCAAAAAGTGGAGCGCCTATATCCAAGGTCAAATTTCAAACAGCCTAAGCTCTGGCGATAGCAAGATGCTTTGGTGGACGGTATTTTTAGCGGTTTATCGCGAGGGCGCAGAGACGGTGCTATTTTATCTAGCACTACTTTTCGATGCTAAAAGTCCGGCAGCTACTAGCATGGTAGCAGCAGGCTTTGTAGCGGGTCTAGCGGCTCTTATCATAGTTTATATCGTCATCAAAAAATTCTCGCTTAAAATCGCTATCAAGCCATTTTTCATCGCTACGTCAGTCATTATCTTTTATATGTCCGTCGTATTTGTGGGTAAGGGCGTGATGGAGCTAGTCGAGGGCAAGGTATTCGTGCCTACGGTAATAGATGGGCTTCCAACGATTACGTGGATCGGATTTTATCCTTACGTCCAGAGCCTAGTGCCGCAAGCGGTGATGATCGTGCTTCTAATCGTAGGAATTTTGATCTTAAAAAATAAGCAAAAAAACAAATCTTAATAAGGAGAGAAAAGATGAAAAAGATTTTTTCAGGTATGTTGGCGCTAAGCTTAGCCTCTGTTATAGCAATGGCAGGAGAGCATCCGATCGGCGAGCCGATTGAGCAAAATGGAATGGAGATCGCTGCTGTGTATCTTCAGCCTATCGATATGGAGCCTAAAGGCATCGATCTAGCTCCTAGCAAGGCGGACATCCACCTTGAGGCGGATATCCACGCTATCAAAGGCAACGCAAACGGATTTGGCGAGGGCGAGTGGATCCCTTACCTAAAGATCGCTTACGTGCTTAAAAACCTAGACACAGGTAAGATTCAAAAGGGAAATTTCATGCCGATGGTAGCTAGCGACGGCCCTCACTACGGTGCTAATATCAAGATGGTAAACGGTGTAGGCAACTACGAGCTAACCTATAACATCGAAAATCCAAGCGCCAACGGATTCGGCCGCCACGCAGACAAAGCGACCGGCGTAGGCAAATGGTGGGAGCCGTTCTCGGTTAAATACACCTTCCAATACACAGGCGCTCCTAAAGAGTAAATCGTAGCAGGCTCCGCCGAGTCCGTTTTAGCGGAGCTCTAGCGGTATCGGGTTTAGCCGCACGCTTTAAATTTAAGGCGGTTACTTTAGCCCGTTTAAATTTGCCATTACGCCGCAGCCAAAGCGCATCGTTTTTGCTTTAATGCGTTTAAGCTTACGAATCTTTTAGTTGCGGCAAAATTTTAAAATTTAGCACGTCGCGAGGGTGAGACAAAACCAAAGCAATAGCGAGGCGAAATTTCTCTTTGCGGGCGGCTCTATTGCTGCGAACTTTTTGCGGGCTGATTTGAAATTTTAAAATTTACAAAATGGCGTAGGTTTTAAAATTTTAAAATTTAAGCAATTATAGGCGATTTACGCGCATTAGGCTCGATGAGGATTTTTAATGACGATATTTTTTTATCACGTTAGCTTGGCTCTATTTCCGCTCGCGTTTTTAAGCGCGTATCTGGGCGGCAGGCGCTTTATCAGCGCATCGTTTTTGCCCGCGCTTTTAGGAGCTGCATTCGGGGCGCTGTGCTTTAGCGCATTTGCGCGCTCGGCAAACGCCGATACAGGCAAGATTATATTTGACGCGCTCGCGCTCTTGACGCTGTTAGCGCTACTGTTTGCGTTTAGGCTTAAGCGATTCTATCTTACCGCTGCAGTTATTTTTGCTCTTGGCTGCGCGTATGGATTTGAATACCGCTTCATAGGGATGAATTTTAAAATTTTCTCCGGCGAGCTGCTGGACAGCTTCAGCCTAACCAACCTCTTTATGGCGATTTTAGGTGCGCTGGCGCTCATTTTATTCTATTTCATTTACCGCTCAGCTCTAGCGCGCGCTAGCAGGGGCGCAAAGCTAGCGTCATTCGCTCTTGCGTGGGCGTTTGCCTTTATCGCTAAAATCGGCTTTTTGGGTCTTGATCTGCGCCAGGCAGACGCGCCCAAAGCTCTAGCCGCGAAGGGTTTTGAAGGGCTTTCAAACGCGATCGGCTCGTCCGAGTTTCTAAGCGTCATCGCCAAAATCATCCACTACAACAACTCCTATCTGACGCTAGCTCTTTGCCTTATAGCCGCGCTAATTGCGCTACTTACGGCATTTCGTGCGCCAAGTCGAGTGCCTCGCGAAGCGGACATTATAAAATTTAGAGAGGTTAAGGCGGGCAGATTCGCCATTTTTAGAGATTTTAGCCTGATTTTGTCGCTTGGGGTTTTAATCAGCTTTTTGGGGCTTTATTATATCTTGGTCGCCTCAAAACCGCCTACGATCGATGAGCCTAAGATCATCGAGCCGCAAGGCGCGGAATTCATAATCGATGCAAACATCGTAAAGGACGGCAAGCTGCACCGCTT
>CAUVFI010000038.1:0-7446 GCA_963551055.1 uncultured Campylobacter sp.
CCAACGCCTGCATGGTGGATTGCAAATTTTGCGCATTTTACCGCCACGCAAGCGATGCGGATGCCTACGTGCTGAGCTTTGAGCAGATCGGCGAAAAGATCGAGGAGCTCATCGCCGCGGGCGGCACGCAAATTTTATTTCAAGGCGGCGTTCATCCGAAGCTGAAAATCGAATGGTACGAGGATCTCGTGGAGTTCATCCGCAAAAATTACCCGAGCATCACGATCCACGGCTTCTCGGCGATCGAGATCGATTATATCGCGCGCCTTAGCGGCATCAGCACGCTCGAAGTGCTTCGCAGGCTGCAAGCCAAGGGGCTTTACTCGATGCCCGGAGCCGGAGCCGAAATTTTAAGCGACCGCGTGCGAGAGCTAGTAGCGCCGCGCAAAAGCGACAGCGCCACGTGGCTTAGAGTGCACGAAGAGGCGCACGGCATCGGCATGAAAACGACCGCCACGATGATGTTCGGCACGCTTGAAAGCACGCGCGAGATAGTGGAGCACTGGGACAAAATCCGCGAGTTGCAAGACCGCACGGGCGGCTTTCGAGCGTTCATTTTATGGAGCTTTCAGGGGCAAAATACCCGCCTTTTGCGCGAGCACCCAGAGATCAAAAAGCAAAGCCCAAACCGCTACTTGCGCCTACTCGCCGTCTCGCGGCTATTTTTGGATAATTTCAAAAACGTCCAAAGCAGCTGGGTCACGCAGGGTAGCTACATCGGGCAGTTGGCGCTGAAATTCGGCGCGAACGATCTGGGAAGCACGATGATGGAGGAAAACGTCGTAAAGGCCGCGGGCGCGAGCTTTCGGATGAGCAAGGACGAGATGATAGCGCTGATCCGCGACGTGGACGAAATACCCGCCAAGCGCAACACCAACTACGATATTTTGGAGACGTACGCTTAGGCGCGGGCTTTTGCGCGTTTGCGGCGGGAAATTTGTTCACTTGCGGCTAGAATTTAGCGGTAGAATTTCGTCTTAAAACAGATAGCGAATTTTTGCGATCGCGAGCGTGGAATTTTGCCGCGAGATTTAAAATTTTGATATCGATATGGGGTTAAATTTATAGGTGCGAGCGAAAATTACGCGGTAAAATTTCGTACCGTTGCGGATTTCGCCTTAGAATTTTTCGGACGCGAAATTTCACGCCGCGATATCAACGCGACGGAGACGGAGCGCAGAAAGCATTTTGTGAAGGCGCTTACCGCGTTTGCGGCGACAAAACATATTGCGGTTTCGATACGCCGTAGAGCTACGTGTTTAGTAGCAGTATGCTCCCCCGTTTAGGCGCGAATACATTTCGTTTCGCATCCAGAATGCGTTGCGGCGGAAAGCCGTTTGGAGCGCTGAAATTTTACAAAACGTGCGGCGCGATGTAAAGATAAAATTTTATTAATGCCGCGTATAGTTTGAGCCGGTTGCAAGAGCCGTATAAACAGCGCGCAGTCTGTGCTTTGGTACCGGCGAACCATATTCGCGGTGTGGACGAGGACGACGATTTTAAAATTTGCAGTATCCTGCAGCGCGATTAAATTTAAAATTTTTAAGCAAGACGGGCAAAACTGCCCTAGCGCGAAATTTTAGAAGCGAGTTTGAACTAAATTTTGAAAACTTGTTTTAGCGAAATTTTTAAAACGAGCCCCGGCGCAAATTTCAAAAGCGGCGCGGCTGCGTCAAAATTTTAAAGAATGTCTCGCAAGAACGATGAAATTTAAAAATTTTATAAAGGAAAACGATGGAAAAAAAAGAGATTTCACTTAAGACCAAGGGCGGCAAGAACGCTAAAATCGACTTTTTGTATCAGTTCGACGATTCGCTACCGGTGGCGAGCTTCAAGCTAATTTTCAAAGCAAGCGGCGCGGTGAGCGAGAAGACCCTGGGCCTTGCGCGCATCTGCGCGGGCGTTTTGGGCGAGGGCTCAAAGACGCTAGGAGTGAGCGAATTTCACCGCAAGCTCGATATCCGTGCGGTCGAAATCAGCGCCGCGAGCAATTTTGAGACCTTCGGCATCCAGCTAAATTGTCTAAAAGAGCACTTCGATTTCGGTCTAGACATGCTGCGGGAACTGCTTAAAGAGCCCAATTTAACGCCCTCGGTGCTCGAAAAGCTAAAAATGCAAACCATAGGCGAGATCGCTGTGCTAAAAAGCGAGTTCGATTACATCGCGACGTGCAACCTAAAAGCGCTTCTATATCCGCGCACGAGGCTCGAGCGGCCGCTCATAGGCGACGAGGCGAGCATAGAGCGGATCACTATGAAGGACGTGCGGGAGTTTTTCGCCTCGCTGAGTTTAGAGAATTTATACGTCGTTTTATGCGGCGACGTGAGCGATAAAAACCCGAAAATCGCGGAAATTCTAAGCCTCTTTGCAAGCGGAGAAAAGCGCGAGCTGCCGTTTTTCACGCCGAGCGATGCGAAAAAAATAAAGGTCCAAAAAGAGCAGACGCAGCAGGCCTACATCTACTTCGGCGCGCCCTTTGCGCTGCCAAAGGAGCAGGAGTTCATCGCAAACACCGCGCTTTTCGTGCTCGGAAGCAGCGGTTTCGGCAGCAGGCTGATGGAGCGCATCCGCGTCAAACACGGCCTTGCGTATTCGGTCTATGCGCGCGGTGATTTCGAGCTTAGCCGCCGCGAGTTTTGGGGCTATCTGCAGACCAAAAACGAAAATTTACAAAACGCTGCCGCGCTCGTAAAAGAGGAGATCGCGAAATTTATCGCATCTGGCGTGAGCGAAGCGGAGCTGAAAAGCGCCAAAAAATTCCTGATCGGAAGCGCCGTGCTACAAAAAGAGACGATGTTTAAGCGCGCGGCGATCGCGCAGAGCGAGTATTACAAGGGCTACGCATTCGGCGAGTTCGAGCGAAATTTAAAGCGCATCGAGACGCTAAAACTTGGAGCGCTCAACGATTTCATCAAGTCGCACGATGAGATCATGAACCTAAGCTTTTCCGTAATTTGCGACGAGGCCGCCGCGAAAAAGGGGCTTAAAATTTAGTCCGTCGCGGCGCGTATCTGCAGTCGGCATAAATGAGTAAATTTTAAATTTATAAAGCGGTGCGGGCGGCGCCAAATTTTACTTTTACGCTCCGCTAGTGGACAGTTTGCGCGTTTAAATTTAAAACCGCGCTTGCGTCGCGCTAAAATTTGCGGGGCGTTATATGGGCAGTGAAATTTACGAGCCTTACAAGAGCGGTTAAATTTAAGGGCACCGTGCACGGCTCGGTAAAATTCAGCGCGCAAAATCAAAGCCCGATTTCGCCCGCCGTTTGCAAGCCGCGCCGCGAAATTTAAAAGACTGTGCGCGTGCATATCTTTTGGATCGTACGGTTCGCAAATCGCGCCGTGAAATTTCAAGCGATCGCGCTATGTTCTAAAACGAGGTGCGCACCGCAAAGACGCGGTTGCCAAACAAAGTGCGCGCAAATGAGTAAAATTTACAGGCGCAACCGGCGAGTAAATTTGCCACAATAACGAAATTTCGAGCAAATTTAAGCAAGCGTTCGATGCGGCGCGTAAAATTTCGATCAAATTTAGGCGGACGATTCCACTGCGGCGCATAGAATTTCACAGCGCAAGGGCTTAAACGCCTATCAAATTTAAAGGATGAAAATTGATTTTTGAAGCAAAAGACGCGGCGACGCTGCAAAAGGCGGGCATTACGACGCTTTTGGATCTGGCGCTGCTTCTGCCCAAAAGCTTCGACGATCTAAGCGTGAGGGACGCGCCCTGCGCGGGCGAGAGCACGGCGGAGGTCGAGTGCCTCTTCCAGCACAGGCGCGGCTCGATGCTCATCGTCACGGCGCACTGCCTCAGCTGGGAGCGCGAGATCAAAATCGTGATCTTCAACGCCAAAAGCTGGCACTTCGGCGCCTTTAAGCGCGGCAAAAAATTCTTCATCCACGGCAAATGCGACGAGAGCTTCGGCTCGTGGCAGTTCGTAAACCCAAAAATCGTAAGCGAGCCGGGCAGGATCGCGCCCAAATACAAAGCCGCGCTGAGCGACGCTGCGGCGCAAAAGCTGATCAAAAAATACCTAAGCGCGTCCGCGCTTTTAGGCTGCGGGCTGCGCGCGGACGAGGCGGCGGTACTGCTTGCGCTACACGAGAGCTCGCCGCGCAGCGTGCGAATGCTAGCCGCGCTAAATAGGCAGCTCAAGGAGGGCGGCGCGGAAAATTTCGGCGAGCGCGACGACGTTTCAAACAGCGGCAAAATTCCGAACGGGAATGAAATTTTAAGAGACGAAATTTCAAGCAGCGATAAAATTTTAAATGACGATGGAATTTTAGATAACAACGAAATTACAAGCTCGCAAAACTCGGTAGCCGCCGAAATTTTAAAGGGCAGATCGCAAAATGATGAAATTTTTAGGGGTAAAATTTCAAACTATCCTCAAAGTAGCGGAGCTCTTGCCTGCGAAGCAATGCGCGGCACGGCGAATGAAATTTTAAGCGGCGGAATTCCAAGGAGCACGGAACCCTCGCTCCTCCCAAACCTCCGTGATGGCGGGATTACGAGCGATGAAATTTTAGATGGCAATGAGCATCAGGCGCGAGACGAGGAGATTTATAACGACGAAAATTTTAACGTCCAAAGCGATGAGGATTTTCTTGCCACATACGGCGTCGAGGCGCACAGAGATGAAATTTCAGACGATCTTAAAGCCGATAATGAAGCGACGGCGAACAACGATAAAATTTCAAACGACCTAGTATCCGACGCCCAAGCAGCGACACGACCAGCAGAGGCTCAAGCCACAACCGCGCAACCCATGTTAGAGCATGTCGCGACCAAGCAGTCCATAGCCGAGCAACAAAATTTAAGCGCCCAAGACGTAGATGCGCAATCCGCAGCGGTTCAAACTTCAGACGTTCGAATCGCAAATTTGCAACTCGTAGCCGCCCAAACTCAAGAAACAAGTGGGAAACCTACGGCAATCCAAACTTCAAGCCAAGTAGCGAGCGCACAAGCCGCGACTACCCAAACTTTGGATGCGCAGGCTGCGGGCGCCCAGCCTGCCTGCGATCAAATCGAAAATGTTCAGACAGCAATGGCTGTGCAGACCGCAGAGCCTACGATAACTCAGACCGCAAGCGCCGAGGCTGTTCAAGACACGCTTGCCGCACCGATGAGCGCTTCGCGCGATTGTGCCGTGCAACCTATGCATTATCAAACTGAAACTATCCAGACCACAGCCGCCCAAGTTACAATCGCTCAAATTGCAAGCGACGCTGGAACTGTCCATGCCGCCGAGGCCGTCCGAGCCGTAGCCGTCACGCAGATGAGCGGAGCTGAAATTTTACGCACGCTGAAATTTGTAGAAATTCTAAACTACTTGCAAAAGCTAAGTGCGAAAAAAACGAGCTTCCCAGCGCAAATTTACCCGCTGCACGACATTTCGGACTGGCTCGCTTCGCTTCCTTTCGAGCCTACGCGCGATCAGCTAAGCGCGATAAAGGACATCGCTAGCGATCTACAAAGCCCTCTGGCGCGCCGCCGCGTCGTCATGGGCGACGTAGGCAGCGGCAAGACTCTCGTGATCCTCGCGAGCGCGGCAATGAACTACCCGCGCATCAGCTATCTGATGGCGCCTACGAGCATCCTAGCCGAGCAGATTTACGCCGAGGCGCGCCGTCTGCTGCCGCCGCAGATCAAAGTCCTGCTCGTAAAAAGCGGCGATCGCGAGCCCAATTTTGCGGGCGCGCACCTTATCATCGGCACTCACGCCCTGCTCTACCACGAGCTCGCGCCGTCAAATCTCATAATGGTCGATGAGCAGCACCGCTTCGGCTCCAACCAGCGCGAAAAGATCGCGCGCCTAACAGGGAGCGGCGAGTTTCGCGCGCATTTCATTCAATTTAGCGCCACGCCGATACCGCGCACGCTAAGCATGATCCAATCCGAGCTCGTAAGCTTCAGCTTTTTAAAACAGCTGCCGTTTGAAAAGCGTATCAAAACCAAAATCCTGCAAAACGACGGATTTGCGGGCTTTATGCAGGATCTGCGCTGCGAGCTTGCTGCGGGCAATCAAGCGATCATCGTCTACCCGCTAGTGCAGCAAAGCGAAAGCTCGGTCTATCAAAGCCTTGAGGAGGCGGCGCCGTTTTGGAAGGCTCAGTTTGCGGACGTGATGATTACCCACGGCAGCGACAAGGACAAGGAGGAGATCCTGCGCCGCTTTCGCGACGAGGGGCGACTGCTGATAACCACGACGATCGTCGAAGTGGGCATCTCGCTGCCGCGGCTTAGCGTCATTTTAATCGTGGGCGCCGAGCGGATGGGGCTCGCGTCGCTTCATCAGCTGCGCGGGCGCGTCGGACGCAAGGGCCAGGCGGGGCGCTGCTACCTCTACACCAAGCTCAAATCCCCGCCGCAGCGCCTGCGCGAGTTCGCAGCGACGCTGGATGGATTTAAGGTCGCAAATATTGATCTGAAAAACCGCCAGGGAGGCGATCTGCTGGGCGGCTCTGTGCAGCACGGCGCGATGTTTGCGTGGTATGATTATGAAGAGGATATGACGGCGGCGGCAAAACAGCGACTGAAAGACACAGGACGGGGTGCATGAAATTCTACGAGATGCGATAGAATTTAAACGTAATTTTAGTCGCGGCAAAATTTTACGAAGCGAATGCGATTATGAGGTAAGGAGCGATCTGATATAAAATTTGAAATTTCACGGCGCAGATTGCATCGGATAAAATTTAGAGCTTTACCAAGCGTCGTTTGCTTTTAATTTCTAAAATTTATGCAACTTAAAGTCCAAAAAAAGGAGAGCAAAATGGCTTACGTGACCTACGACAAGGCAAAATGGCACTGGGGCGCGAAAAATGCGCCGACAGATATCCCGCAGGAAAACGGCGCGACGCACATCGCGTTTTTCTTCCGCTGGTGCATGGAGCGCAAGCTCTACTACAAGGACTTCGCGGCGGATTTCGCGGACGATATAGCGCGGATGGACGATAGTTTTGATTATCGCCAGTATTTTTTTGACGCCATGGACGGCGTGCTAAGCAGCGAGGAGCTAAACACCGCAGGTAAGGCCTTTGCGAAGGCCTACTACACCACGGACCGCACAAAATTTGCCAAAACGCACGGCTGGTATTTGCAAGATTACGACGATTTCGTCGCGCGCAAATTAGGTGATAAAAACTTCGACAACGCCTATTTTTACATAGAAAATTCGCCGCAAAATTACGCCGAGATCAAAGAGATCATCGACCGCCGTTACGAGGAATTCTTGGCTATGAAAGCGGCGAAGTAGAAATTTTACCGCCGAGCTTAGCCGGTTTAAAATAGGCGCCTAAGCCGAAACGGCGCGCGATGTAAATAAGCAGAACCGATACGAAGGGGCAGCGGCAGGGCTTAAAATTTAGGTAAATTTAACTATAATCGCCACAAAAATTTGAAAATTTTAAAATTTCACAAAGGATTTTATCGATGATCAAGGCAC
>CAUVFI010000039.1:0-7413 GCA_963551055.1 uncultured Campylobacter sp.
AAATTTTAAAATTTTAGCCGCAAAATACGGCTAAATTTCAGTTCCGACAAGCAAAGCTCGCCTCGCGCGCTACCGAATGAGTTTGGGCACCGTTTGAGTGGTGTGCCGCAAGACATGGTTCGCAGAAACTGCTATAAAATTTCGCTTCGGCAAGATAAAATTTTACCGAGGCAAGACGAGCTTTCCTTCGAATGCAAAATTCTATTTTAATTCAGCAAAAGCACGACCGAATACCCTTTTTGCAAATCCAAACGCGATATAAATTCCCCCGAGCAGAAAGGTTAAAATTTAAAAAATATTCACCGCTCGTATATAAAATTTCAAAATTTCTACGAGGAGAGCTTATGAAAAAATTTCTACTCGCGCTCATCGCGATATTCGTTTTAGCGGGCTGCAGCAGCGACCCGAAAGGCGTAGCCGAGGACTTCATCAGAGCCCTATACGAGGGCGATTCTAAGACTTTGGTGGATGCTATAGACATACCCGACAAGGACAGATCGGACGACGGCTCTATGCAGATGATAAACGGCAAACTAATGCAAATGGCAGGTGCCGGCAAGGAGGAGGCCTCCAAGCGCGACGGGCTAAAGAGCGTCTCGGGCGAGCTGCAAAATAGCGACGAGAAATCGGCGCTCGTGAAGGTCGTCGTGTCTTTTAAAAACGGCACGAACCGCACCGAGAGCGTTAAACTCGTCAAAAAAGACGGCAAGTGGAAAGTCTCGCTTTAGCGAAAAAGCTTCTCATCTGCTTGATATTTGCCACAGGCGGGCTCGGCGAGCTCTGGATGCTCACGCGTGCACCTGCCGCCAAAGAGCCGCTGCGGGTGCCGGATGAAATTTTATCAAACCTAAGCACGAGCTCTCGTCTTTCGCCTAGGCGACGTCACCGACAGCCGCATAATTGCGACCACGACAGATTTTAAATACTCGCACGTAGGCATGCATGATCGTGCGCGAGCGCCCGCAACGGGCGAGGGCGAGCGAGAGGGCGTCGCGGCTGTTTCGATGCGCGAGTTCTTGGCGCATGCGCGAGACTTTGGCGCGGTGCGGATGAAATTTTTAAGCGAGGAGCAAAAGGCGCGCCTAGCCGCTTCTTTACTTGGACGCATCGGCGAGGGCTTTGCGCTAAGACCTCGCGGCGAAGCGAACCTATACTGCACGACGCTACTTGAGCAGGAAATTTCAAAAATCACGGAATTTTCGCCGCAGTATTTTAAGCTAAGCTTAGCCGTCCTGGGCGGCGAATACCTCGCGCCGAAAGCATTTTGGCACTACGGCGGCGTTGAAATTTTATACGAGCGGTAGGCACGACCTAGCTTGGGCTGGAATTTTGCGCGCTGTGTAAATTTAAATATCGCATCAATTCAAATCCGCGAATGAATAAAATTTAAGCTTAGAATTCTGCGCCGTAAAATTTCGGTCAAAATTTGTTTTGACGCTAATTTTTAAAATTCCGAAACGGCGTAAAATTTTACGTAATATAGAATTTCGTGGAGTACTAAATTCCACGCCTACTAAATTTGCAAAATTTGGTAGGCGTGGAATTTTATAGAGCGCGCAACTTGCAAAATTTCAAAAAGTGAAGCGCGTTTCGTCTCTACAGCTCGCCGAAAAGCGCTTCGAGATTTTTAAGACCTTCCTCAGTGGAGACCTTTTTCTCGCTTGCCGAACCGGTTTCGATAAGCTCGATCTCGCAGCCGCACAGCATCGAGGCGAGGCGGATATTTAGACCGTTTTTGCCGATCGCTTTGCTTTTTTGATCGGGGTTTACGTAGACGATCGTCTTGCCGTCCTGCGTTATTTTGACCGAGTTTACGATCGCGGGCGCCATCGCGCGAGTGATCAAAATTTCGGGGCTTGCGGAGTATTCAAACGCGTCGATGCTCTCGCCGCCGCTTCCGTCTTGCAAATTTTTGCTTAAAAATCTACTTACCGCGTCGATGCGAGCGCCTCCTTTGCCGACGGTAGCGCCTACCGGATCGACGTTTGGCGAGACGGCGCTAAGTGCGATCTTGGCGCGCCTGCCCGGAATCCTAGCGCAGGCTTGGATGATGACGCTGCCGTCTTTGATCTCAGGGACTTCGGCGGCGAGCAGGGCTTCTAGGAATTTCGGGCTGGTGCGCGAAAGCTCCAGTCTGATGCCGTGAGATTTGTCGATCGCTACGTTTTTGATGACGGCTTGCAGCACGTCGCCGATCTTGAAATTCTCGCCCTTGATGCGGTTTTTAAGCGGCATAAAGGCCTTCGTATCCTCGATCTCTACGTAGGTCGTGCCGTCGTGATCGATCTTAGTGACCGTGCCGTGGGTGAGAGTGCCTACCTTGC
Organism: uncultured Campylobacter sp.; assembly: GCA_963551055.1. Lineage (GTDB taxonomy): Bacteria > Campylobacterota > Campylobacteria > Campylobacterales > Campylobacteraceae > Campylobacter_B. Next base: position 2,325 of record CAUVFI010000039.1, read on the forward strand.
TTTTATAGTTTTCAAAAATTTTCTCTTCGAGCAGTCGCTGGATATGAAAATTTAGCTCTCTAGCCAGCACGCCGGAAGCCGTGCGACCGAGGTTTTCGATATTTATTTCGTAGCTTAGCTCATCGCCGATCTCTGCATTTTCGCCTATTTTTTTGGCCTCGCTAAGCGCGATGAAGTTGTGATCGCCGAGCCGCTCATCATCATCTGCGACGACGTGGACCTTTTGGTAAAGCTTAACGCGTTTGGTCTGCGGATCGACTTCGCTGTCGTAGAGATACTCCTCGCCGAAAAGTCTTTTTGCGGTCTGGATGAACGCCGTTTTGACGCGCTCTTTAACGTCTGCGGGCTCAAGCCCCTTTTCATTTGCAATCGACTCGATGATGTCGGTGATTTTTTCCATAAATTTTCCTTAAGATTTGATTTCGTGCTACTAAATTTGGATTTTAAATTTTGAAGTGCGGTATTATATGGAATTTTGACTTTATTTTTATTTAAACGAATTATTATCTAAATTTCGCTAAACTCGCGGGTTTAAAACATAAATGAAAGGATAGATCATGCAGCTAAAACTTGCCAGAACGGAGCTTGCCTCTAAGCCAAAAAGCGTTAAGATCGAGGATTTGCAAGCCCAAGTAGAAAAGAGCGGACAAAAAATATTTTATCTGGATAGAGAAAATTCTCAAAAAGATTTAGCCGCTTTGGTGGATTTTTTCGACACTAAGGGTTTTAGCGTGTATCAGCGCATAGTGCGATACGGGCTGAACGAAAACGAGTATATGTACGAGGTACATATCCTTTGAGTAAACTCCTCTTCATCCAGACCCTAGGTTGCGCGATGAACGTGCGCGATAGCGAGCATATTATCGCGCAGCTAAAAGAGCAAGATTACGAGATTACCGATGACGTAAATATTGCGGATCTGATCTTAATAAACACCTGCTCCGTACGCGAAAAGCCCGTGCATAAGCTTTTCAGCGAGATCGGAGCTTTTGATAAGGCGCGAAAAAAGGGCTCCAAAATCGGCGTTTGCGGCTGCACTGCAAGCCATCTGGGCGGAGAAATTTTTAAGCGCGCGCCATTCGTGGATTTCGTACTCGGCGCCAGAAACGTATCTAAAATTTCGCAAGCCGTTCGTACGCCAAAATTTATCAGCACCGACATAAACTACGACGAGAGCGAGTTTGCCTTCGGCGATTTTGCGAGCTCGCCATATAAATCCTTCATAAACATAATGATCGGCTGCGACAAAAAGTGCTCCTACTGCATCGTGCCGCAGACTAGAGGCGATGAAATTTCGATCCCCGCTCAAATCATCTTGCGCGAAGCCGAAAGATCCGCCGCTCGCGGTGCCAAAGAGATATTTTTGCTCGGCCAAAACGTCAATAATTACGGCAAGCGCTTTTCTAGCGCGCACGAAAAAATCGACTTCAGCGACCTGCTCATGCGGCTTAGCGAGATAGAGGGCATCGAGCGCATCCGCTTTACTAGCCCGCATCCGCTGCATATGGACGATAAATTTTTGGACGTTTTTTGCAATAATCCTAAAATTTGCAAATCGATGCATATGCCGCTGCAAAGCGGCTCAAGCAAGGTTTTGCGCGATATGAAGCGCGGATATACCAAGCAGTGGTATCTAGACCGCGCGCTTAAGCTGCGCCAAAGCTGCCCGGGCGTAGCGATCAGCACCGACATCATCGTGGGCTATCCGAGCGAGAGCGAGGAGGATTTTGCTGAGACGATGGAGGTGCTGGAGGCGGTAAGATTTGAGCAGGTTTTTTCCTTTAAATTTAGCCCGCGGCCGCTCACGCCTGCGGCAAACTTAAAGCCGCTGGATGATGAAATTTCAAGCGAAAGGCTAAGTAGGCTACAAAGCGCTCACGCTAAAATTTTAGACGAGATCGCAGGAGCGCAAAAAGATAAAATTTTCGACGTGTATTTCGAGGAGCTGCGAGAGGGCGGCACTGCGTGCGGTAGAAGCTTTTCAAATTTTTTAATCTGCGCGCAAGGCGGCGAAGAGCTGCTAGGCAAAACGCGCAGAGTACGTATCGAAAAAACCGCCAGAATGGCGCTTTATGGACAAGTTATCGCTTAAAAAGCGGCTGTTTTTCCGAGTCGCCGAATATCTCATTTTTATTCTGATTTGGTGTATTTTTTTAACATGCAGGGTTAAATTTACCCCCACGAAGCTGCCCGAAAAGCCCTGCGTCGTCGTATTTTGGCATGGAAGACTGGCGATGATGAGCTTTGCTTATAGACGCTGGTGGTTGCGGGATTTCGGCAGCAAAAGGCGCGCCAAGGTTATCATCAGCGATCACAAAGACGGCGAGATCATCACGCGCGTGATCTCGCATTTTGGCATCGGCGCGATCCGCGGTAGTAGCTTCAAGGGCGGCGCGCGCGCACTTATGGGCGCGATCAAAGAGATAAAAAACGGCACCGACGTCATCATCACTCCCGACGGCCCGCGCGGCCCGCTTCACAGCGTCGCCGACGGTGCCGTGATCCTTGCGCAGCGGCTAAGCCTAGGTATTTACGCGCTAAATTACGAAGCGAGCAGTTTTTGGAAATTTCATAGCTGGGACGAGATGGTATTGCCAAAGCCCTTTTCGCGCATAAATTACAGCCTCAGCGCGCCGCTAAATTTAGAAGGACTTGACCTTGAAGAGGGCAAAGAGGCGATTAGGCAACTGCTTTTTGCAAGCGCCGAGAAGGACGTTAAATTTTAGTTTGAAATAATAGTGTTTCGATATAATTGCAATTTTAGGAGAAAAAATGGCACTATTTAAAGCAAAATCATTCCTCGGCGTCGCTAAAAGTGCTGACGCATGCGAGTTTTTTTATAGAAAATTGGGCTTTGGCAAAAGAATTTTGGATGAGAAATCCGATCGCTTTCCCATTGCGCAAGAAAATGATCTGGCTACCTCGCTGGCGGGCTTTGCGGATCTGAGTGATAAAAATTTAATCTCCTGCGTGCTGATTGACGACGAAAATCAAAGGGTGCATTTTAACGAGGATTATATGATTAAAGAAAATAGCATTTATCAAAAAGTCGATGATAGCTTCATAGTGGAATTTCCTCGCGCAAGTGCACAGGCGGCGGATGAGACTTTTGGAATAGAATTTAGCTCGCACGCCAGTTTATTTAAAATTTTATACTTCTTGCTAAAAAATCAAAGCGATTTTGAAAACATGGCGATGTTCGCACTGAAATTTAATAACCGCGCGTGTTTTGTCGTCGCCAACCAAGAGCGCGTGCTATATGCCGATATAATGCGTATCGACGAAGAGATGCAGGCAGCGATGAGCGATACTGACGAGCTATTTTACGAGCTTTTAAATTTTCAGATCGAGACCTTCTACAAATCCGAAAATAGCGAGTTTCTCACCAACGTTTTCATCTACTCAGACGGCACGCTTAGTAATGAGATCGGCTACGTGATTTTCACACGCATCTTCATCAAAACAAATCTGATAAATCTAAATTTCGCCGATTACATCAACAAAATCGCGATGCTGGAAGCTCGCTAGATCAAATATTTTTGCTCCGTACCGAGTTGGAATTTTAAAATTTTATCTTTGCAATTGCGCTTGCTTGATACGATTTAGTTGCCTGTTTGCGCCGCATTTTATTAAATTTTATCTCGCGTTACATAATGGATTTTGGCTGGGTAAAATAATCAGTATTTAAACAACTCGATTTTAAATTTAAGCTCATTTGCCGCAAAGATCCGTCTTGCGCCGTAAATTCTATTTTTTCACGAATCCCGATTAATTTTACGTAAAAAATTTTCTATCAGAATCCGCCTTTGTTCCACGTCGTCGCTATCGCTAATGCCCTCTAGCTCGCTTGCGTGATGGGCCTTGGGCGGGATATCTTTCAGATACGACCATATCTCGTCCTCGCTTAAAATTTTGCCGTGCAGATCAAAGCCCACGTTTAGCGCCCTGCCCGAAACTTCAGCCATATCTGCGTGCAGGTGACCATAGAGCATCAGCGCGCCATAATGGCAGTTTGCCCACTCGATCATCGGGTAGTGAGACAGAGCCGCTCTCTTATGCGATAGGCGCACAAAGGCATAGCCCACGATCTGCTCAAACATAAAATTGCCGTCCGCCTTGCGTCCGCTTAGCAGTTCGTTTTTCATCGCAGCGATGCGCCCATCGTGGTTACCGAGCACCAAAAAATGTCGCCCGTTTAGTCTGCGAAGTAACTCGCAAGTGTGCGCAAAATCCTTGTGAAAGGAGACGTCGCCGAGATTATAGACAAGATCCTCGGGTGTAACAAGCGCATTCCAAGCGGCGATGAGATTTTCATCCATCTCGGCTACGTTCGCGCCTTTTCTAAAATTGGGATATTTTTTAAGCACCAGCTCGTGGCCGAAGTGTAGATCGGAGGTAAAATAAACGCTCATAAAAGCTCCTCAAATAGCGCAAGATCCGCTCCCGCGGCAAATAAAAATCCACGGTTTATCGGCGGGATTTTTAAGGTGCGGCACGCTTCTTTAAATTTCTTGTCCATCGCCGCTTTGATATATGGCGTTACGAGAATAAAATTTTCGCCCGCACCCACGGCTACCTTGCCGCCTAGCACGCAGTCGGCGCCATTTTCTAGGCAGCGAGCGCATTCGTTTCGCTGCGCCGAGCTTAGCACGAGTCCTAGCCTCTTGCAGGTAAGACCCACGCCGCGAAGCTCGCTTGTGCCTCGTTTTACAAGATAAATTTTAGGTGCGGGGTTAGAAATTTCAGGAGTTAAATTTAACGCGTCGGTCGCCAAAAACTCAAAGCTTTTTTTCACGCCGCTAAAGTACTCATCCAAAAACGGCTCGCTAAATTTAGCGCGAATAAAGCCTCGTTTAAACCGGTCCGTTAAATTCGTCTCGTCGGTGAAGTATTTTAGGTTTCGCTCACGCAAAAACCGCTCCAGCTCGCACTTTCGCACGCCTAGAAGCGGACGAGCGATCACATAGTCCTCGCGAGTTTCTAGCTCTTGCATGCCTAGCAGCTCGCTAAGCCCCGCGCCGCGCCCAAGCTGCATCAAAAACCACTCGAATTTATCGTCAAACTGATGCGCCAAGATCAAATTTTCATA
>CAUVFI010000040.1:0-7385 GCA_963551055.1 uncultured Campylobacter sp.
CTCGTTTTGCGCCGAGTCCTACGGGATATTTACATATCGGCGGACTTAGAACGGCACTTTTTAGTTATCTTTACGCTAGGGCAAACGGCGGCAAATTCCTGCTGCGTATTGAGGATACCGATCTGAAGCGCAATTCGCAGGAGGCTGCTAAGGCGATCGAGGAAGCGTTTAAGTGGTGCAGCTTGGACTACGACGGAGAGGTCGTGTATCAAAGCTCGCGCTTCGATCTTTATAAACAATATGTCCAAAAGCTACTGGATGAGGGCAAGGCATACAGATGCTATATGAGCAAGGATGAGTTGGACGAGCTGCGCGCGCAGCAGGAGGCGGCTAAGATACGCCCGCGCTACGATAATCGCTACCGTGACTTTACCGGCACGCCGCCTGCGGGTATCGAGCCTGTGATCCGCATCAAATCCCCGCTTAGCGGCACGATAGAATTCAAAGACGGCATCAAGGGCGATATTAAATTTAACGTCGAGGACATTTTGGATGATTTTATCATCGCTAGAAGCGACGGCACGCCTACGTATAACTTCACGGTCGTGATCGACGACGCTCTGATGGGAGTCACGGATGTGATCCGCGGCGACGATCATCTAAGTAATACCCCAAAGCAGATCGTGCTGTATAACGCGCTAGGCTTTAAAATCCCGAAATTTTATCACGTCGCGATGATCAACGGCACCGACGGTAGCAAGCTAAGCAAACGCCACGGCGCTACCGATGTGATAGAGTATAAGCGTATGGGCTATCTGCCGCAAGCTCTGCTAAATTTCTTAGTGCGTCTGGGTTGGAGCCACGGAGACGATGAAATTTTTAGCATGGAGGAGATGAAGCGATACTTTGATCCTAACCATATCAGCAAGAGCGCTAGCACCTTCAATCAAACCAAACTTGAGTGGCTCAACGCGCATTATATTAAAAATTCTGACGACGATGAGCTTGTCTTGCAGCTTGTAGAATTCGGCGTCGATATTCGCTCACATGCGAAAAAACATCTCATCGCCCAGCAGTACAAACAGCGCGCAAAGACGCTAGTGGAGATGGCTGAGGGCATTAAAGTTCTTCTAAACCGCCCGAGCTGCTACGACGAGAAGGCGTATAAGAAATTTGTAACCGAAAGTTCGCTAAGCTTACTCGCAAAATTTACGGATACTCTAAGCGCAAATTTAAATGCAAAGGAGTGCGAGGAAAGGACGATGGAGTTTTTGGATGCAAACGGCGCCAAGCTAAAGGATCTTGCCCAGCCGCTGCGCGTTGCGATCACGGGGGGAAGCGTAAGTCCGTCGATTTTTGAAATTTGTGAAATTTTAGGAAGCGACGAAGTTAAAACGAGAATTTCAAATTTAATCAAAAAAGGATTATAAAATGGCTAAAGTAAACGTTGAAGCGGCTTTGAAGTACCACATAGGTGGTAAAATCGGAACGAATGTAAAAACCCCGTGCGCTACGGCGGAGGATTTGGCGCTTGCATATACGCCGGGCGTCGCGGAGCCTTGCAAGGTGATCGAAGGTGATCACGAGGCTGCGTTTAAATACACTAATAAAGCCAATCTCGTAGCCGTTATCACTAACGGCACAGCGGTTTTGGGTCTCGGAGATATCGGCGCGATCGCCGGAAAACCCGTAATGGAGGGCAAGGCGGTTTTGTTTAAAAAATTCGGCGGCGTCGATGCCTTCGATATCGAGATCGACGAAAAAGATCCTAAAAAGATAATTGAAATTTGCAAAGCGCTTGCGCCTACGTTCGGCGGTATAAATTTAGAGGATATTAAAGCTCCCGAGTGCTTCGAGATCGAGCGTGAGCTGCAAAAAGCCGTCGATATCCCCGTCATGCATGATGATCAGCACGGTACTGCGATGATTACGGGCGCAGGGCTAATCAATGCAGCCCTTATCAGCGGTAAAAAGATCGAGGATATGAAGATCGTAGTCAGCGGCTCGGGCGCTGCTGGCATAGCGTGTGCAAAGATGTATCGTAATTTAGGCGCCAAACACATCATAATGCTCGATTCCAAAGGGGTGATCCACAAGGGCCGCACCGATCTTACCGAGCAAAAGAAAGAATTTGCCCTAGACACTGCAGATCGCACGCTAGAGGATGCGATGAAGGGCGCGGATATGTTTTTGGGTCTTAGCAAGCCGGGCGTTTTAACCAAAGAGATGGTAAAGACTATGGCACCGCATCCGATCATTTTTGCGCTTGCAAATCCGGTACCCGAAATTTATCCAAGCGAGGTCGAAGAAGTAAGAAACGACGCGATCGTAGGTACCGGCAGAAGCGACTTTGCAAATCAGATCAATAACGTTTTGGGCTTTCCGTATATCTTCCGTGGCGCGCTTGACGTAAGAGCCAAAAAGATTACCGAAAATATGAAAATTGCGGCCGCTCGCGCGATGGCGGATCTTGCTCGCGAAGAGGTTCCTGCGGAAATCCGCAAGATGCTGGGCAAAGATAGCTTAAAATTTGGCAAAGACTACGTTATCCCAAATCCTTTCGATCCACGCGTATTTGCCGTGATCTCGACGGCGGTCGCAAAAGCTGCGGTGGACGACGGCGTTGCTCGCGTCAAAGAGTTCGACGCTGCAGCTTATAAAAAGAGCCTAGAAGCTAAAAAGCTATGATTCCTTGCTCCTGCACGAGGCGAGATTAAATTTAAGAGGCGTAAATGAAAGATTTGGCTTTACTTACCGATTTTTATCAGCTTAGTATGATGCAGGGCTATTTTTTTACAAAGCCCGATCAGACGGCGGTTTTTGACGTTTTTTACCGCAAAAACCCAAGCGGCGGCGGTTACGCGATATTTTGCGGCTTAAGCGAGGTCGTGGATTATATCGAAAATCTTAAATTTAGCGATGACGACATCGCGTATCTAAAAAGTTTAAATTTCTTTAAGCCGGAATTTTTGGAATTTCTAAGAGGCTTTAAATTTGGTGGCGAAATTTACGCCATGGATGAGGGGCAGATCGTATTTCCGCACGAGCCGCTAATTCGCGTCAAGGCAAATATCATGGAGGCGCAGCTCATCGAGACGGCGATCCTAAATACTATAAATTTTCAAACTCTCATCGCCACGAAAAGCTCGCGCATCAATTTTAGCGCCAAAGGTGATTCGGTGATGGAGTTTGGCTTGCGCCGTGCCCAGGGACGAAGTGCGGGCATCTACGGCGCAAAGGCTGCGATTATAGGGGGCTGCAGCGCTACGTCAAACGTGCTTGCCGCAAAGAAATTTGACGTCCCTGCGATCGGCACCCACTCGCACTCTTGGATTCAGAGCTTTGATAGCGAGCTGGAGGCGTTTCGCGTTTACGCTAAAATTTATCCGGATAGCGCGCTTCTACTCGTCGATACCTACGATACTCTCGCAAGCGGCGTGCCGAATGCGATCAAGGTTTTTGAGGAGTTGCGCGCAAGCGGTCATAAGCCGCTTGGAATCCGCATCGATTCGGGCGATCTGGAGTATCTGACCAAACAGGCGCGCAAGATGCTCGATGCGGCGGGCTTTAATGACGCAAAGATCACTGCGTCGAATGATCTAGACGAATACGCGATCGATCAACTCAAGCTTTTCGACGCTAAAATCGATAGCTGGGGGATCGGTACGAGGCTTATTACCGGCGGAGACAGTTCGAGCCTAGGCGGCGTGTATAAGCTAAGCGGTATCGAAAAAGATGGCGAGATCGTGGCTAAGATCAAAATTTCAAACGATCCGCGCAAGATCAACAACCCGGGCTACAAGCAGGTCTTTAGACTCTACGATAAAGACAACGGCATGGCGCTTGCCGATCTGATCACGCTTGAGGGCGAGAGTATAGACGAGAGCGCGCCGCTTGAAATTTTTCACCCTCTTTACACCTACAAGCGTAAAATTTTAACGAATTTCAGCGCACATAAGCTCTTACGTCCCGTTTTTAGGGAGGGCAAATTCGTAGGCGTCCGCCGTAGCGTAAGCGAAATCGCGCGTTTTAGCAAGGAGCAAAAGAGCAAATTTTGGCTCGAGCACCTTCGCAACGTTCATCCGCAGAGCTACAAAGTGGATCTCTCTCAAAAGCTTTGGGATATCCGAAAATCACTCATCAACGAGTGCAACCTCAATTTAAAGGAAAAATATGTTTAAAGTTCTATCGTGCGCCGCTTTGGCGTTAGTTTTGCTAGGATGCGGCTCAAACCAGCTCCGCCAATCCCCGGATAGCGCTATGAATAAGCAAGCACAGAGCGAAAAAACCATAACTAAAGAGAACGTAAAGACCTTCTATTTCGTCGATGACAAGGGCAAAAAGCTTTCGCTTAGCTCAAACGACGATTTTAATACCGCCGTGTTAGAGGACGATAGCGGCAAAAGTTACAACCTCAAGCGCGAGCGTGCCGCCGACGGCATCTATATGGAAAACAAAGACGGAGTGAGCATCCACTTCAAAAAAGGTGAGGGCATAGTGGAGTTTAGCAAATACAAATCCATCCCGATCACCGAGGTCAAATAAATCCTGAAATTTTTTGGTTAAATTCCGATTTAGCGCCGGAATTTAACCTCTTTTCCTGCGCTAAATTCGGAGAAAGTTATGTTATTAGGCAAAATCGATTATCTAAATTTGCTCCCTTTTCACGTATTTTTAAAATCCCTTCCGCTGCCGTCTTATGTTAAAAAATCGATAGAATTTAAAAAAGGGGTGCCGAGCAAACTCTGCGCCGATCTTTATTATAGGCGCATAGACGCCGCGGTAATCTCCAGCATCGAAAGTCGCCGCGCAAAATACCGCAAACTGCCTCTTGGAATCGTCGCAAAGCGCGAGGTTTTAAGCGTACTCGTGCGCAAAAACTCGGCGCCCAGGCTTGATCCCGCGTCGATGAGCTCAAATATGCTAGCTCGCGTGCTGGATCTTAGCGGCGAGGTGCTAATCGGCGATAATGCTCTAAAGGCGCTGCTTTCGCAGGGCAGGGATAAATTCTACGATCTTGGCGAAATTTGGCAGCAGCGCACGGGCTTGCCCTTTGTTTTTGGGCGGCTGTGCTGCGTGAAAAACAATAAGACTTACTCGCGCCTGGCGACGAAATTTTTGCGATCGCGCATTAAAATTCCAAGATATATCCTGCAAAGCTACGCCCTTTCGCGCGGCATAAAAGAGCGCGAAATTTTAAATTATCTGAAATTTATAGGTTATGAGATCGGCGTCCGCGAGGAGCTGGCGCTGAAAAAATTTATCGCTAAAGCCAAAAAATTAAAATTTAATCCGGTTCAAAAGGAGGAACTATGAAGTCTTACATCGACGGCTTGCTGCTAAATTTAAAGCGCGCCAATCCCGGCCAGGAGGTCTTTATCCAAGCATCGACCGAGATTTTATACTCGCTCATACCGCTTCTAAAGCGCGACGAGCGATATGTGAAAAACAAAATTTTAGAGCGCATTTTAGCGCCCGAGCGCACGATGATGTTTCGCGTCGTCTATATGAGCGACGGCGGCGAGCCCTGCGTGCATACGGGATATCGCATAGAATTCAACTCTGCTCTGGGCCCTTACAAAGGCGGTTTGCGCTTTCATCCGAGCGTAAATTTGGGCGTTTTAAAATTTTTAGGGTTTGAGCAAATTTTTAAAAATTCCCTCACGGGCCTTAATATCGGCGGCGCAAAAGGCGGCGCAAATTTCGATCCCAAGGGCAAGAGCGACGGCGAAATTATGAGATTTTGTCAAGCTTTTATGTTAGAACTTCACCGCCTAATCAGCTCCAATACCGACGTGCCTGCGGGCGACATCGGCGTGGGCGGTCGCGAGATCGGCTATATGTACGGCGCGTATAAAAAGCTCACACGCAGATTCGACGGCGCGCTTACGGGCAAGGGGCTAAGCTGGGGCGGCAGCCTCGCGCGCACCGAGGCTACGGGCTACGGATCGGTCTATTTTGCAAACGAGATGCTCGCTACCAGAGGCGATTCGCTGCACGGCAAAATTTGCACAATCTCGGGCGCCGGCAACGTCGCGATCTACACCGCCGAAAAGCTATATCAAATGCAGGCTAAGCCCGTCACCGTGAGCGATTCTACGGGCTTTATCTACGATGCCGAGGGAATAGACGTGGCGCTTCTTAAAAAGCTAAAAGAGCAGCTGCGCGTGGGGCTTTGCGAATATACCAAGGAGCGCCCCGGCGCAAAATTTACCCCCGTTAGCGCCTATCCCGCGGGGCGTAACGGCGTGTGGAGCGTGCCGTGCGACGCGGCGTTTCCGAGCGCTACGCAAAATGAGCTTAATCTGCAAGACGTAAAGACTCTCTATGCCAACGGATGCCGCATGGTTTGCGAGGGCGCGAATATGCCAAGCACGCTTGAGGCGATCGATTTTATGCTCGCGCAAAAAGACTTTCTTTTCGGCCCTGCGAAAGCGGCGAATGCTGGCGGCGTGGCTACAAGCGGGCTTGAGATGGCGCAAAACGCGCAGATGGCGTCGTGGAGCTTCGAGGAGGTCGATGGCAAGCTGCGCGAGATCATGCGCCACATATTTCGTACCAGCTACGAGACTTCGAAGGAATTCGGCGCGGAGGGCAATCTCGTGCTGGGCTCAAATATCGCGGGCTTTCGCCGCGTAGCCGACGCGATGCTGGATCAAGGGCTGGTTTAGGTCTGCCTATCGCGTCCAAAGTCGCAGCTCGCTTTCAAATTTAAACTCTTTAAATTTACGGCGAGCCTTTGAACTACGACGGGTTTGATAAAATTTCAATCGTTTGCGCCGAGGATATAGCCGCTCATCGCCATAATTCACTCTGCGCGGCTTACGCAGCATCGTGCGCGCTGCATAAATTTTAAACGGCGCTTAGGCGCAATGCGGTTTTAAAATTTAAGTCGTCGCAGCGCCGATTTTAAATTTAGTCGCAAGCATGCAAAGTCCGCCGCTGCCAAATTTTATCTTTAAATTTTGCCCGTTAAATTTAGCTTTGAAATTTGACGTTTAAAATTTAGCTCAAAGCCGCTTTAAAATTTAGCCTAAAATTTTATCTCAGTTCGCCCGTGCAGCGCGTAAATTTAAACCGAGCACGGGCTGAGCGTTTACCGCAGTTTGGCATAATGGCGCAAATTTTATCCAAAGGTTGCAATATGAAAAAATTTATGATTTTGCTCGCCGCTGCGGCTCTGTCGCTTGCGCATGCGGACGTGACGGATATTCTAAAGCAGGGTGCGGACGCGCTCGGTACGACTCAGAGCGGAAACTACAAGGATCTGCTCGCTTCCGCTACGAACCGCGCCGTAGCCGAACTCGCCAAGGGCTACATCCACAGCAAGGTCGCCAAAATCGAACTTCCCGCCTCGCTCAAAGCCGCTGCGAAGCTTGCGAGAAAGGTAGGCGGCGATAAATGGGAGCGCGAGCTCGTCGTGAGTATGAACGATGCCGCTACCA
>CAUVFI010000041.1:0-7360 GCA_963551055.1 uncultured Campylobacter sp.
AGCGCCTCGACGTCGTCCATCGTCGAGATCGCCGAGCGCAGCGCCCAGATCTTTTGCAGATTTTCGCTGCCTTGCAAAAGCTCCTCTTTGCGCGTGCCGGACTTGGTGATATTGATCGCCGGGTAAATTCTGCGATCCGAGATATTGCGATCGAGGATGATCTCGCTGTTGCCCGTACCTTTGAACTCCTCGAAGATCACGTCATCCATTCGCGAGCCGGTCTCGATGAGCGCGGTAGCGACGATGGTAAGCGAGCCGCCGTTTTCGATATTTCGCGCCGCACCGAAGAAGCGCTTCGGCTTATGCAGGGCGTTTGCGTCCACGCCGCCGCTTAGCACTTTGCCGCTGCTAGGCGTGACGGTGTTGTAGGCGCGCGCAAGGCGGGTGATGCTGTCGAGCAGAATGACGACGTCCTTGCCGTTTTCGACGGCGCGTTTTGCCTTTTCGATGACGAGCTCGGCGACGCGGACATGGTTGAATGCGGGCTGATCGAAGGTCGAGCTAAACACCTCGCCGCGCACGCTACGCTCCATGTCGGTGACCTCTTCGGGACGCTCGTCGACTAGCAGAACCAAAAGCTCGACCTCGGGGTGGTTGCGCGTAATGCCATTGGCAAGCTCCTTCATGAGCTCCGTTTTACCGCTACGCGGAGGCGCCGTGATGAGCCCGCGCTGCCCCTTGCCGATCGGGGTAAAAAGATCGAGCACGCGACCGGTAAGGCGCATCGGGTCATATTCGAGCTTGAGCTTTTCGGTCGGGAAAAGCGGCGTGAGATTATCAAATAGCGGGCGCTCTCTGGCCTCTTGGATCGATTTGTAATTGATCGCCTCGATCTTTAAAAGCGCGTAGTACTTCTCCTGATCCTTCGGCTCGCGCACCTGGCCCGTGACGATGTCGCCGACGCGAAGGGCGAATTTGCGGATCTGGCTGAGACTCACGTAGGCGTCGTTGGCGCTGTCGCTTAAATTTGAATCTATGCCGCGCAAAAAGCCGTAACCCTCGGCGGTAACCTCCAAAATCCCCGTAAAAAGTATGAAGCCGCCCTGCTTCGTCTGCATGCGTAAAATTTCAAAAACGAGCGCTTGGCGGCGAAATTCGCGCGGGTTCTCGACGCCTAGCTCGTCTGCTATGGCGATGAGATTTTCAAGATCCATCGAGCGGAGCTCCTCGATCTGGTAGCCCTCGACGGGAACGTGCGTTTTAGCGTAAGTTTTTCTGCCGTTTTGATTAGAATTTGAAACGGCGGTCTGAGCGGAATTTTGATTTGTATTTTCCATTTGTCCTCTTAGAGTATGAAGTTATTAAATTTAGTTTTAAAAGTCGTGAAATTTAAAATTTAGTTCTCTTTATAAGCACCGAACCTTAAAATTTTTTGTTGCCTTCTACTAATGAGCTCGTCTATGCTAAGATCGTCTAGCTTGTGCAGCTCGGTTAAGACGTAGTTTCCAAGCGCTTTTATCGCGCCGTCTTTATCTCTGTGAGCGCCCGTTTTAGGCTCTTTGATCACATCATCGACCAAGCCCAGCTCTTTTAGCTCCTCGGCGGTGATCTTTAGCGCTTTCGTAGCGGCCTCGCTCTTGCTAGGATCGTTCCACAAAATCGCGGCACAGCCCTCGGGAGAGATGACCGAAAAGATTGAGTTTTGAAGCATCGCCAAACGATCGGCCACGCCGATCGCTAAAGCTCCGCCGCTACCGCCCTCGCCGATAACAACGGCGATCGTAGGAGTTTTAAGATCGCTAAGCTCATATAGATTTCGCGCGATAGCCTCGCTCTGACCGCGCTCCTCGGCACCAAGTCCCGGATATGCGCCCGGAGTGTCGATCAAAAACAAAATAGGAAGGTTAAATTTCTCGGCAAGTTTTGCTACGCGCAGTGCCTTGCGATAGCCCTCCGGATGGGGCATGCCGAAATTTCGCTTCAGCTTGTTTTTGGTGCCGCGACCCTTCTGCTCGGCAATCACGGCGATTTTGCGGTTGCCCATAATACCCAGATAACACACGATCGAAGGATCGTCTCTAAAGGCCCGGTCGCCGTGAAGCTCCCTAGCGTCTTGCAAAAGCGCGCGAATATAATCGATCGCGTAAGGGCGATCCGGATGGCGCGCAAGCTGAAGTCTTTGGTATTCGTTTAAATTTTTATAAACTTTGGAAATTTCTTTTTCGAGGTTCTTATTTAAAATTTCGACCGCGTCCTCATCGCCGCGAATTTTAGCCGCGGTGATGTCCTCGTCGATCTGCTTTATAGACTTTTCAAAGTCCAAATAACTCGCCATTAATCTACTCTTTTGAAAATAAGCGATGCGTTTGTGCCGCCGAAACCGAAGTTATTGCTCATAACGCAATCGAGTTTAGCTTTTCTGGCAACGTTTGGCACGTAGTCCAAATCGCAATCGGGATCTTTTGAGATTTGATTTATCGTAGGCGGTATGATGCCGTTTTGCATCGCCAAAAGGCTGATCGCAGCCTCTACCGCTCCGGCAGCGCCCAGGCAGTGTCCTAGCTGGCCCTTAGTGGAGCTGACCGCAGGCACCTTCCCCTCGCCGAAAAGCTCTTTTAACGCCGCGGTTTCGTTTTTATCGTTTATCGCGGTGGACGTTCCGTGAGCGTTGATATAATCAATCTTCGGGCGTCCCGCCATCTCGTAGGCTTTTTTCATAGCGCGTATCGGGCCGTCTAGGCTAGGCGAAGTGATATGATAAGCATCGCCGCTAGCGCCGAATCCTACAAGCTCGCCGTAAATTTTAGCGCCGCGCGCTTTTGCGTCCTCTAGCTCTTCTAAAACTAAAGCCGCCGCGCCTTCGCCCATAACAAAGCCGTTTCGCTCCGCATCAAACGGACGTGAAGCGTGCGCGGGATCGTCATTTCTAGCACAAAGCGCCTTCATCGCGGCAAATCCGCCGATACCTACGGGACAAACCGCAGCCTCGGCTCCCACTGCAAGCATCTTTTTCGCTTCGCCGATCATAATAACTCTCGCAGCGTCCATAATCGCATGTGCGGAAGCCGCACAAGCCGTAACGCTGGATAAATTCGGACCTTTTAATTTATAATATATAGAAACAAAGCCGCCGAGCATATTTACTAAAGCAGAGGGGATAAAAAACGGAGAAATTCGCCTAGGGCCGCGCTGCAAGCAGGTATTGGCGTTTATCTCGATATTCGGCAAACCGCCTATACCGCTAGCGGAGCTAACGCCGAATTCGTCGCTATCGAAACCGCTAAATTTAGCGTCATCCATAGCTTCACCCGCGGCTTTAAGTCCCAGCTGGATAAATCTATCCATCTTTTTTATCTCTTTTCCATCCTCGATTATGCTCGAAGGATCGAAACCTTTTACTTCAGCTGCAATTTGAACCGGAAATTCGCTAGCGTCAAAGAGCGAAATTTTATCAACCCCGGTTTTTCCGTTACAGATATTTTCAAAACTGCTCTGTTTGTCAAGCCCGAGAGAGGTTATCATCCCGATGCCCGTTACTACGACTCGTTTCAAAACCGCTTCCTTAAAATTTTATTTCTTAGGCAAATTTTCTATATAATCTACTACGTCTTTAATGCTTACTAATTTTTCGGACTCGCTATCAGGGATCTCGATACCGAATTTCTCCTCTAAAGCCATTACTAGCTCAACTACGTCAAGAGAGTCCGCGCCCAAATCCTCGATAATTTTAGAGTCAAGTTTAACCTGATCCGGGCTAACGCTGAGTTGTTCTACAACTACGTCTCTTACATCTTCAAATACTGCCATTTTAGCACTCCTTTAAAAAAATACCGCGTAATTCTATAATATTTAACCTTAAATTCCGCTATTTAACGCTACATATAGAGCCCGCCGTTGATTTTAAGCGTCTCTCCAGTAATGTAGCCCGCGCCGTCGCTGAGCAAAAACCCAACTCCTTCGGCGACGTCACTCGTGCTTCCGAGGCGCTTAAGCGGGATGCTCGCTTCGTAGCTTGCTTTTACGTCGTCGCTTAGCGCGTCCGTCATATCGGTGGCGATGAAACCGGGCGTTACGCAATTAAAGTGGATGCCGCGCGCTGCGCCCTCTTTTGCAAAGCTCTTACTCATCGCGATCATTCCGCCCTTGCTCGCGCTGTAATTGACCTGCCCGGCGTTTCCCATTTCGCCGACGATCGAGGCGATATTTACGACTGCACCGAAGCGCTTTTTGCTCATTAGCTTTAAAGCTTCGCGGCAGCCGATGAAGGCGCTGCTTAAATTTGCTTCGATCACGCCCATGAAGTCTTCCAGCTTCATCCTAAGCGCGAGCTTGTCGTTCGTGACGCCCGCGTTATTTACGAGATAGCTTAGTTCACCGTCGCTTTGCGCGATCAAGCTTAGCGCCTCGCTAAATTCCGCTTCGTTCGTCGCGTCAAATTTTATCACGGCGCCCTCTCCGCCGTTTGCGCGGATCTCCTCTAGCAGCGCATCGGCAGGCTCGGGGCTTGAGCGATAATTGATCCACGCCTTAAGCCCGTAGCCCGCCAAAGTCCTTGCGATCTGCGCGCCGATACCGCGGCTCGCACCGGTAATTAAAACATTCTTTCCGCTAAATTTCATATTCTTCCTTTTGTTAGAATTTTAATGTTTGTCGTAAATTTATCCAAATTTACCTAAATTTTAGCAGTTTAAATCTGCTCGCGAGCTGCGCCGTTTAAATTTCAAAATAGCGCCTCGTCCATCTCCGCAGGCTTTGGCAGTCCCATTAGCTTTAGCACGGTCGCTGCGACGTTGCTAAGCCCAAGTCCGCTTTTTAGCTCGCGCACGCCCTCGCCCGAGACGAAACAAAACACGTCAAAGGTCGTGTGGTTGGTTAAAATTTCGCCGTCTGCGTCTCGCATCGCCTCGCAGTTGCCGTGATCGCTAATCTGCACATAGGCGTAATCATGCGCCTTCGCCGCGCTTAAAATTTTACCGATGCACTCATCCACCGCCTCGACCGCCTTTACCGCGGCGTCGTAATTGCCTGTATGGCCGACCATATCGCCGTTTGCGAAATTTACGACGATGAAATCGATCCCCGCTTCGATGCCGCGGATCACCGCGTCGCATACCGCGGGCGCGCTCATCTGCGGCTGCTCGTCGTAGGTTTTTACTTTGGGGCTCGGGATTAGCACGCGAGTTTCGTTCGGCAGCGGCTCCTCGACGCCGCCGTTAAAGAAAAACGTCACGTGGGCGTATTTTTCGGTCTCAGCGGTGTGAAGCTGCGTAAGACCGGCTTCCGCGATCACTTCGCAAAGCGTATTTTTAAGCACAGGCTTCTCAAATAGCAGTGGAAATTTAAAGCTCGCGTCGTATTCGCTCATCGTGATTAAATTTTGCACGACGAGCTTTCGCTCAAATTCGTCGAAATTCTCATCGCCTAAAGCCGCGCAAAGCTCTCTAGCGCGATCGTTTCTAAAATTTATAAAAATCACTCCGTCATCCGCGCCGATACCGCTAAAGCCGTTAAAGCTCGCAGGCTCGATAAACTCGTCGCTCACGCCGCGCTCGTAGCTTTGCAGCACGTACTCGCTAGGCGAAATTTCAAGCGGCGCCGCTTCACCCAAAAGCACGTCGTAAGCGCGCTTTACGCGGTCAAAGCGCTTGTCGCGATCCATCGCGTAAAAGCGCCCGCAAACGCTGCCGACTTTAAATTTAGCCTGTAGGCGCTTTAAAAATTTCGCCCCGCTGCTCGGCGAAACGTCGCGCCCGTCGGTGATGGCGTGCGCCCAGGTCTCGCAACCAGCATTTTGCGCTATCTCGCAGATCGCGTCGAAATGGCGCAGATGCGAATGCACGCCGCCATCGCTGTAAAGCCCTATGACGTGCAGCCTGCGGCACTTTGAAAGCAGGCTCTGTAGCGCTTCGTTTTTCTCAAGCGAGCCATCATTGATCGCGCGATCGATTTTGACTAGGTTTTGATACAAAATTCTACCGCTTCCGATCGTCATATGCCCCACTTCGCTGTTTCCCATCTGCCCCTGCGGCAAGCCCACGGCAAGCCCGGAAGTATACAGCAGCGTATTCGGAACGTTTTTAAAAAGATAATCATAGGCGGGCTTTTTGGCATTTGCGAACGCGTTAAATTTATCGCTCGAGTTAAAGCCGATGCCGTCGGTGATGAGTAAAATCGTCTTTTGCCCCATTTTGGCTCCTAAATTTCGTCTAAATTTCGCCGCGCTGGCCTTTTAATGCGGATCTGCGACGCTGTTTTTACGAGCGGCATTATACTTTCTTTTGGCAAATGCGGCAAAATTTCATCCGCCCTAAAAGCTAAATTTTACCTCTTTTATACTAAAATGCGCGTTTTCATAATAAAATTTCATAAAATTTAAAAGGCAAACTTTGTTTTATTATCTTTATCATCTTACGAATATAAATTTCTTCCAATACATCACCGCGCGCGCAGGGCTTGCGTTTTTTATCGCTTTTTGTTTTTCAGTCTGGGCTATGCCGCGGTTTATCCGCTGGGCGCAAGCTAGACACGCCGCGCAGCCCATTTACGAGCTCGCGCCGCAAAACCATCAGAAAAAGAGCAAAACCCCCACGATGGGCGGGCTCGTTTTCGTTACCGCCGCGGTGCTTGCTAGCCTGCTGTGCGCCAAGCTAAACAACGTCTTCGTGCTCTGCGGGCTGCTTTGTTTAGTGGGCTTTGGATACATAGGCTTTAAGGACGACATCTCTAAAATTTTAGGCCGCCAAAACCACGCAGGCCTTAGCGCGCGGGCTAAATTTGCACTGCAAAATTTCTTGGCGTTTCTGATCGGGGCTACGCTTTATGCTTTTAGCGACCTGGGCGGGGAATTTTTCGTGCCGTTTTTCAAATACCCTCTGCTAAATTTATGGATCTTCGCACCGCTGTTTTGGACGATCGTGATAAGCGCGAGTTCAAATGCGGTAAATTTAACCGACGGGCTAGACGGGCTAGCGACCATTCCGTCGGTGTTTTCGCTATGCAGCTTGGGCGTATTCGCCTATCTTTGCGGACATGCGATCTACTCGCAATATCTCTTGCTACCGCGCGTCGCGGGCGCAGGCGAGGTCTGCATCATCGTCTCGGCGCTGATCGGCGCGCTGCTTGGGTTTTTGTGGTTTAACTGCTACCCCGCCGAAGTCTTTATGGGCGATAGCGGCAGCCTCAGCGTGGGCGCGTTTTTAGGATACTGCGCGGTCATCACGAAGAATGAAATTTTACTCATAATGATCGGCTTCGTCTTCGTCATCGAAACGCTCAGCGTGATCTTGCAGGTGGGCAGCTTTAAAATTTTCAAACGCAGAATTTTCCTGATGGCGCCGATACACCACCATTTTGAGCTTAAAGGCTGGGTCGAAAACAAAATCATCATCCGCTTTTGGATCATCGCGCTGATCGCAAATAT
>CAUVFI010000042.1:0-7275 GCA_963551055.1 uncultured Campylobacter sp.
TCGTAAGTGACTTTGGAAAGCAATTTGGCGTCTTTAAATTTTTGCGGATCTTTGTCGTAGATCCCCATTACCTTCGTGGCTTTTATGATGGCGTCGGCTCCGATCTCGATCGCGCGGAGCGTGCCTGCGGTATCGGTCGTAAAGAACGGATTTCCCGTGCCCGCGGCAAAGATCACGACGCGGCCCTTTTCCAGGTGTCTTTTGGCGCGGCCGATGATGAAGGTCTCGCAGATCGCTTCCATCTTTATCGCGCTTTGCACGCGCACGTCCATACCTGCGTATTCTAGTGCCTCTCTCATCGCGATTGCGTTGATGACGGTGGCTAGCATGCCCATATGATCGCCGCTGGTGCGCTTGATGATACCGCTAGCCGCGGCGCTTACGCCTCTGATGATGTTGCCGCCGCCGATTACGATGCCCACTTCGATGCCGCCCTCTACGAGCTGCTTGATCTCTTTAGCGATAAATTTTAAAATTTCGCTGTCGATCCCAAAGCCGTTCTCTCCCGCTAGCGCTTCACCCGAAAATTTTACGAGTATGCGATTGTATTTAGCCATAAATTTAGCTCCTAATAAAATTTTAAAATATTATCCAAAAGTCGTTTAAAAATAACTTTTTAGGCTATTTTAGATGATCTTTAAGGCGGTTTATCCAGATCTTTTTCGGAGCGATTATCTCGCTAGCGCTGCCGTTTACGGCGTGATAGATCAGCGTGCCGTGCAAGCTCGCGTAGTAGCGGATTATGAGGCGCTGCAAATAGGGCTCGTAGCTCGGCACGAACCAGCCGTTATTGCTGATCGCTACGACGTATTTGGGCGAGCCCTCGTAAAGCTCTGCGCGCGTAGCCTCGTAGCAAACGGCGCTTCTTACGCTTCGCCCGCCAAGCTCGTAGTCGCTAAAGCCGCTAGCTGTGGAAAAATCGGTCGCGCCGCCTAACAGCACGCGGTTTATGAAATTTCGCGCGAATTCAGGCAGCGGTACCATTTCGCCAAACGGCACCAAAATGTGCTTATCAAAGCGCTTCATTTCCCCGTTTGCAAAAAGATAGGCGCTGTTGTAAAATTTCCCGTTCTCATACGCTTCCGCGCCCGCTACGATAGTAATTGCGCGCGATTTTTCCTTTAGAGTTTCGACTAGTACGTTTTCTAAATTTAGCGGCATCGCAAAGGCGCTCTCGGGCAAAATTATCGCGTCCTGTCCCGCTGCGATCGCATCATCAATCCTGGCTAAATTTGCCAATGCAGCGGATAAAATTTTATCCTTTGCCCAGATGTCATACTGCGAAATATCGGTGTTTGCGAGTGAAATTTTAATCGGTAGCGGCTCGGCTTCTTTTTGGCTAAATTGCAGCGCGCAGATCAAAAATGCCGCGAAGATCAGAGCATTAAGTTTAGCCCGGGCGCCGCGCCCCCGTAGATAAAAAACCGCGCAAAGTCCCGCTAAAATCAGAGCCAGCGCGCTAAGATCGGCTCTGAAAATTCCATGACTTAGCAGCAGTTCAAAATTTAGCCAATCAAAGCCGAAAGGATGGATAAATTTCAGCGCTAAAAGACACGCAGCGCGCAAAACCGGCGCGTCAAAGATCGCAAAGATGCGGAAAATAAAGGCGTAAACGAGGCAAATTCCAAGAATTTCAAGTGGGATCAAAAACGCGAGATTGAAATAGATCAGGCTGAAGCTGATCCAGTGCATCCACAGCGCGCCGATAAAAAATCCGCACCAAAACCACTCCGCCTTGCTTGCCTTTAGCAGATAATAAAACGCCGCTATCGCAATTAAAGGCGAGAAAAATTCCGCCGCCAAAGCAGCCAAGCCGTCAAATTTAGAGCTTAAAATTTCTACAAAAATAAAATTTGAAAGCGCAAGGGCAAGAACAAAGCCTTTATTTATGTAACTTAATGTAAAATAGCTACTTTTTAAATTTCTAATGAAGGAAACACATGGAACAAGGAAACTTCTTTGCATCAATCCTGCCTATAGTCGTAATCTTTGCGATTATGTATTTTTTGATTATCAGACCGCAGCAAAAGCAGGCCAAGGATCATAAAGCGATGGTCGATGCGCTCGGCAAAGGCGATAAGATCATAACTAGCGGTGGCATAAAATGTACGGTCGTGAAAACAAGCAATGATTTTATCACAGTTAAGCTTAACGATGAGGTCATGGTTGAGCTGGATAAACAATTTGTGGCAAGAAAATTAGATGAGCAGTAAAATTTCATACCGTCTGCTGATCTTTTTAGTTGCGGTTATTTTTTCGGCGATTTTTGCCGCGCCTTCGATCTTTCAGACCGAAAAGGGAAGCAAGATAAACTTGGGTTTGGATCTGCAAGGCGGCCTACATATGCTTTTGGAAGTTCAAAGCGACGAGGCGGTCGTTTCAAAGATCAAATCGATCGCCGCTAGCGTTAATTACGCCGCCAAACGCGATGATCTGCTGATGGACGGGCTAAAATTGGAAGGCGATTCGTTCGAGTTTGAAATTTTAGACGCGGACGAGGCTTCTAAATTTGATGCAATTTTGCATAGCGCCGCAAGCGGATTAGACATTCAAAAATCGGGCGAAAAATATCGCGTTACGTTAACGCCTGAAGAGGTCGAAGCGACTAAAAAGTACGCGATCGAACAGGCCGTAGAAACTATCCGCAACCGCTTGGATCAATTCGGACTTGCGGAGCCGACGGTAGCAAAGCAGGGCGAGAGTTATATTTTGGTTGAGCTTCCGGGCGTCAAAAGTGCAGCGGATGAGCAGCGCGCCAAGGATCTGATCGCCAAAGCGGCCCACTTGCAGCTTATGGCGGTGGACGACGTGCGCCAAGACCGCGCGCAGACTATCAGCGCAGCGGATGCTAGAGCTTACGGCGACGTGATCTATCCCGACGTTAAAAATCCGAATTACAAGTATCTCATAAACGAAATTCCTGTCCTTGATGGCGCGATGCTAGTTGATGCGAAGGTAGCTTTCGATCAGCACACCAACCAGCCGATCATAAATTTTACGCTGAACTCTCAAGGCGCTCAAATTTTTGGCGATTTTACCGGCAAAAACGTCGGTAAGCGCCTTGCGATCGTACTTGACGGCAAGGTTTACTCCGCACCGCGCATTAACGAGCGTATCGGCGGCGGCAGCGGTCAGATCAGCGGCGGATTTAGCGTCGAGGAGGCGCACGACGTAGCGATCGCGCTTAGAAGCGGTGCGCTTTTGGCTCCTGTTAAAGTCTCAGAGACACGCAGCATCGGCCCTAGCCTAGGACAAGATAGCATCGATAAAAGTATGGCGGCGCTTAGTCTTGCAGCGGTTGCGATTTTGATCTTTATGATTTTATACTATGGCGTAGCGGGGCTTTTTGCCGATATCGCGCTTGTAGTCAATATTTTATTTCTGATCGCTTGTATGGCGCTATTCGGCGCTACTTTGACGCTTCCTGGAATGGCTGGAATCGTACTAACTATCGGAATGGCGGTAGATGCGAATGTCATCATTAACGAGCGCGTTAGAGAGGTGCTAAGGACGGGAGTTTCAATCCGCCAAAGTATAAATAAAGGCTATGAAAACGCGATGAGCGCGATCGTGGATTCAAATATCACTACGCTAATTACTTCTGCTGCGCTTTATGCTTACGGCACCGGTCCGGTGAAGGGCTTTGCCGTCACGATGAGTATCGGTATCGTAGCGTCGATGATAACGGCTATTTTAGGCACTCACGGAATGTTTGAGTTAGTAATGGATAAGATGGAAAAGAGCAAAAATACCGCGCTTTGGCTCGGTTATAAAGTAAGAGGAGGCGCAAATGCAAGTGTTTGATAAGGGCAAAATTTATGATTTTATGAAATTTAGATATTTTACTTTTGCGCTTTCTGCTGTTTTGATAATAGGCTCTATTGCGCTGTTTTTCATTAAGGGCATTAATTACGGCATCGATTTTAGCGGCGGTACACTCATTCAGGTTAAATACGACGCTAAAGCACCGCTTGATGAGATCAGAAAGCGCTTCGAAGCGGCAAATTTAGGCAATATCAACGTTACGGAATTCGGTAGCGATCAGGAAGTTACGATTAGATATTCAGGCGCTGCGAGTGAACTGGGCGATAATCCCGCCTTGGCGGCGCAAAAAATTTTGCAAGGTAGTGGAAACTTCGACATTCGCAAGGTCGATATCGTAGGTCCTAAAGTCGGCGAGGAGCTTCGCACAAACGGAATTTTAGCGGTATGTGTGTCGTTTGCGCTCATTTTGGTTTATATCACCCTGCGGTTTGAGTGGAGATTTGCGGTCGCCGCAGTGCTATCGGATCTGCACGACGTCGTAGTTGCCGTAGGCGCGATGATTTTAGCCGGCGTGGATTTCAACCTTGAAATTCTGGCTGCACTGCTAACTATAATGGGCTACTCACTAAACGACACCATCGTTGTTTTCGATAGAATTCGAGAAGGCGTAAAAGATAGTAAATCGATTAAGCTTGACGAGGTTATAAACGAATCGATCTCTCACACGCTATCGCGCACGCTGCTTACTTCGCTTACGACTCTCATCGTCATCGTGATTTTATTTGTCTGGGGCGGTGAGATGATCCACGGCTTTAGCTTCGTAATGTTAGTGGGCGTCATAGCAGGAACTTTCAGCTCCGTATTTGTAGCTGCTCCGATGCTGATTTTGTTTAAATTTAACGTTGAAAAGTACCGCGCGTTTTTAGCCGAAAAACAGCGCCGTATCAAAGAGAAAGAAAAGAATCGCGCCATGTATGAAAAAGGCACGGTGTAAGGATGAAAGATGAACTGGGGAAGGGTAATTTACATATTTTTTGCGCTGATGAGTATGACTACGATAGGCGGGTTTTTGTATGAGAAGAATGAAATTTTACTTTTCATAGCAACCAGCGTGAATGCAGTCTCGACGCTTTTGAAGGTAGGCGTGCGAAATATGCTAGCAGCTGAGCTTTTTGCAAGCTCGCTCGTAGCAGATCTGCATCTCATACCGGCGTTCGTTTTGATTGTAGTAGCGCCGGGAGATCTGTCGATCGTGACCTCGCTTGCTATCGGCGCGCTACTTGCAAACTTTTTCTCGCTAATTTTAATAGCGATTGAGTCGGCAAAAACTAAAGACGAATTCTAGGAGCGCAAAATGCCTTACGATAGTAAAAGTATTGAGCTTAAATGGCAGAAAATTTGGGATGAAGAGGGAGTTTTCGAGCCTAAGGACGATTATAGCCTGCCTAAAAAATATATCCTTTCGATGTTTCCCTACCCAAGCGGCCGTATCCATATGGGGCATGTGCGAAACTACAGCATCGGCGACGCGCTGAGTCGATATTATAGACTACGCGGATACAATGTGCTTCAGCCGATCGGCTTTGATAGCTTCGGTATGCCTGCGGAAAATGCGGCGATCAAACACGGCATTCACCCTAAAACTTGGACTTACGAAAATATTGATTATATGAAAAATGAGCTGCACCGCCTTGGCTTTAGCTTTTCGGCTCGTCGCATGCTTGCTACCTCCGATCCGCTCTATACGCGCTGGGAGCAGGAATTTTTCATCAAACTTTTTGAAAAAGGGCTTATTTATAGAAAAAGCGCCGTGGTAAATTGGTGCGAGCACGATCAGACGGTGCTTGCCAACGAGCAGGTCGAAGAGGGCAGGTGCTGGCGCTGCGGCAATGAGGTCGTGCAAAAGCAGATGCCTGGCTACTACCTAAAAATCACCGCCTACGCGCAGGAGCTTTTGGATTGCCTAAAACAGCTTGAGGGCAAGTGGCCCGCTCAGGTGCTTACGATGCAGGAAAACTGGATTGGGCGCAGCGAGGGTTTGGAATTTAGCTTTAAATTTGACGAGCAAAGCAGCGCCAAACTTGGCGGCATCGAGGGCTTTAAGGTCTTTACGACGCGCCCCGATACGATTTACGGTATGAGCTACGCGGCGCTTGCGCCGGAGCATGAGGTTGTAAAGAGGCTTTTGGATGAAGGCTTACTCGACGTGGAAGCTGCGGCGAAGGTGAGAGAAATTTTAAATCAAAGCCCGCGCGAGCGCCAAGCAAGCGATAAAGACGGCGTGAGCCTCGGAATCAGCGTGCTTCATCCGCTAAGCGGCAGAAAAATCCCCGTTTGGACTGCGAATTTCGTCCTAGCAGAATACGGCGGCGGCGCGGTTATGGCGGTGCCTGCGCACGATGAAAGAGACTTCGAGTTTGCAAAGAAATTTAACCTGCCGATCATTCAAAGCATAGCTCCTAAAAGCGGCGATTACGACGCTAGCAAAGCCTACGTAGATAGCGGAGTTTTGGTAAATTCCGAAGAGTTTAGCGGCATGGATAGCGAGAAAGCAAAAAGCGCCGTTATCTCAAAATTTGAGGAGCTAAAGCTCGGACGTCGCGTGGTAAATTTTAAACTGCGCGATTGGGGAGTGAGCCGCCAGCGCTACTGGGGCGCGCCGATCCCGATGATCCACTGCCCAAAATGCGGGCTGGTAAGCGAAGAAATTTCAAATCTGCCCGTAGAGCTTCCGCAGGATATTAAGATCACTGGCAAGGGCAATCCACTCGATACGCATCCTAGCTGGAAGTTTTGCAAATGCCCTAAATGCGGCGGCGACGGGGTGCGCGAAACCGACACGCTCGATACATTTTTTGAAAGCTCGTGGTATTTCGCGCGCTACGCAAGCGACGAGCGGACGTGGCAGCAGCGGGCGTTTGACGAGAAAAGCGTGAATTACTGGATGAACGTCGATCAATATATCGGCGGCATCGAGCACGCGATTTTGCACCTTTTATATGCAAGATTTTTCCAAAAGGCTCTTCGCGACATAGGCTATCTGCGCGATAGCGAGCCGTTTGAGCGGCTGCTAACTCAGGGCATGGTGCTAAAAGATGGCGCAAAGATGAGTAAAAGCAAGGGCAATACCGTCGATCCTGATGATATTATCGAGACCTACGGCGCCGATACGGCGAGACTTTTTATACTTTTTGCTGCGCCTCCTCAAAAGGAGCTTGAGTGGAACGACAGCGCGGTAGAGGGCGCGTATAAATTTTTAAACCGCCTCTACGATCGCGCCGAAAATGCCTACGCTACGGATAAAATTCCGCAGATCGACCACACCGCTTTAAATAAAGAGGAAAAATACGCCCGCCTCAAAGTTTACGAGGCGCTTAAGAAATCGCAGCAGGTTTATGAGAGCAGTTTTGCTTTTAATACCCTAATCGCCGCGTGTATGGAGGCGCTAAATGCGCTAAATGCGCAGAGCAACAAAGACGTATTTACCGAGGGCTATTTCGTGATCTTAAA
>CAUVFI010000043.1:0-7033 GCA_963551055.1 uncultured Campylobacter sp.
CGAAAAAGCGGCATTTGAATCAATAGTGAAAGAGGACTAAAATGGCAGATATAACAGATATCAAAACGATCCTTTATACGGAAAAGTCTCTCGGTCTTCAAGAAAACGGCGTGGTCGTTATCCAAACTAGCCCGTCGGTTACGAAAAACGGACTAAAAAGCGTTTTGAAGAACTATTTCGGGATCACTCCGCTAAAGATAAATTCTTTAAGACAGGACGGCAAATTAAAAAGATTTAAAGGCAGAACTGGCGTTAGAAATGATGTGAAGAAATTCTACGTCAAACTACCTGAGGGTGCAAGCTTAGAAAGCGTGGAGGCGTAAAATGGCGATTAAAACTTATAAACCGTATACTCCAAGTAGAAGATTTATGACTGGTCTTAGCAGCGAGGATATCACTGCAAAAGCTAGCGTTAGAGGTTTGCTTGTTAAAATTCCTGCCGCAGCCGGAAGGAACAATAACGGTCGCATTACCAGCCGCCATAAACAAGCAGGAGCTACTAAACTTTATAGAATTATCGATTTTAAGCGAAATAAATTCGGCGTTGCAGGCAAGGTCGAGGCGATCGAATACGATCCGAATCGCAACTGCCGTATCGCGCTGATCTCATACGCAGACGGCGAGAAGCGCTACATCATCAAGCCTAACGATCTTAAAGTGGGCGACGTAGTAGCCGCTGCCGAGGGCGGATTGGATATTAAACCGGGCAACGCGATGAAGATGAAAAATATCCCTGTGGGAACTATCCTGCATAATATCGAGTTAAAACCGGGCAAAGGTGCTCAAATGGCGCGTAGCGCCGGAGGCTATGCTCAGCTTATGGGTAAAGAGGAAAAATACGTCATTTTACGTCTGCCTAGCGGTGAGATGAGAAGAGTACTTGCAGAGTGCATGGCCAGTATCGGCGTAGTGGGTAACGAAGAGTGGGCAAACGTCGTCATCGGCAAAGCTGGACGCAATCGCCATAGAGGTATCCGCCCTCAAACCAGAGGTTCTGCGATGAACCCGGTCGATCACCCGCACGGCGGTGGCGAGGGTAAGAAAAACTCCGGTCGCCATCCGGTAACTCCGTGGGGTAAACCGACGAAGGGCTATAAAACTCGCCATAAAAAAGCGAGCGATAAGCTTATAATTTCA
Organism: uncultured Campylobacter sp.; assembly: GCA_963551055.1. Taxonomy (GTDB): domain Bacteria; phylum Campylobacterota; class Campylobacteria; order Campylobacterales; family Campylobacteraceae; genus Campylobacter_B. Next base: position 1,138 of record CAUVFI010000043.1, read on the forward strand.
AGAAGGAAAGGAAAATAAAAATGGCTAGATCGCTAAAAAAAGGTCCTTTCGTAGATGATCACGTAATGAAAAAAGTCGTTGCGGCAAAGAAAGCCGGCGATAACAAACCGATCAAGACTTGGTCGAGACGAAGCACGATCGTGCCTGAGATGATCGGACTTACGTTTAACGTTCATAACGGAAAGAATTTTATCCCGGTTTACGTCACCGAGCATCATATCGGTTATAAATTAGGCGAGTTCGCTCCTACGCGTACTTTCAAGGGCCACAAAGGCTCCGTGCAGAAAAAGATCGGCAAGTAAGGATAGCATATGAGTAAATCAACTATTAAATTTGTTCGCCTTTCGCCGACAAAAGCAAGACTTATCGCAAAACAAATTCAAGGCATGAATGCGGAATTTGCCCTTGCTACTTTGGAATTTACGCCTAATCGCGGCGCGAAATATATCGCTACGGCGATTTCAAGTGCGGTCGCAAACGGCGGCTTTGAGCCTGAAGAGGTCGTAGTTACCAGCTGCCGAGTGGATGCAGGTCCGGTGCTTAAGAGATTTCGTCCGCGCGCCAGAGGTACGGCTAGCCGTATCCGCAAGCCTACTTCGCACATTATCGTCGAAGTAGCAAAACCAAGTAAGAAGGAAGCGTAAATGGGACAGAAAGTAAATCCGATCGGTTTAAGATTAGGAATTAATCGAAATTGGGAGTCTAGATGGTTTCCTTCCAAAGCGACGCTCTCCGAGAGTATCGGCGAGGATTACAAGATCCGCAAATTTTTAAAAGCTAAGCTTTATTATGCGGGAATTAGCCAAATTCTTATCGAAAGAACGGCTAAGAAAATTCGCGTAACGATCGTAGCCGCAAGACCGGGTATCATCATCGGCAAAAAAGGCGGCGAGGTTGAAAATTTAAGAAGCGAAGTCGTTAAGCTAGTCAATAAAGACATAGCCATCAATATCAAAGAGGAGCGCAAAGTAGGCTCGAACGCACTTTTGGCTGCGGAAAACGTAGCTATGCAGTTAGAGCGCCGCGTTGCATTCCGCCGCGCTATGAAAAAAGTCATCCAAGGCGCTCAAAAAGCAGGCGCAAAGGGAATTAAAATTTGCGTCGCAGGTCGCTTGGGCGGTGCGGAGATGGCTAGAACCGAATGGTATTTGGAGGGACGCGTTCCGCTTCATACTCTAAGGGCTAGGATCGATTACGGCTTTGCCGAAGCGCATACGACCTACGGTAATATCGGCATTAAGGTTTGGATCTTTAAGGGTGAAATTTTACAAAAAGGCATCCAGGCTGAAAAGACCGATGATGCGCCTAAAAAAACACGCAGACCAAGAAGAGGTAAATAGTTATGTTGATGCCAAAAAGAACAAAATACCGCAAGATGATGAAAGGTCGCAATCGCGGCTACGCGACGAGAGGAAATTCCTTGACGTTCGGCGATTTCGGTATCAAAGCGGTAGAGGCGGGTAGGGTAAATTCTCGCCAGATCGAAGCGGCTCGTGTCGCGATGACGCGCTTCGTGAATCGTCAAGCTAAAATTTGGATTAAGGTATTCCCAGACAAACCGCTTACCAAAAAGCCTCTACAAACTCGTATGGGTAAAGGTAAGAGCGGCGTAGAAGAGTGGGTAATGAATATAAAACCGGGCAGGATCATTTTCGAGATGACCGGCGTTAGCGAAGAGGTTGCTAAAGAGGCGCTTATGCTTTCAATTCATAAACTACCTTTTAAAACGAAAATCGTAAGTAGGGAAAGCGAAAATGAAATATACTGATTTGAAAGATAAAGATTTAGCTGAGCTAAATTCTATGTTGAAACAAAGTAAGTTGCTTTTATTTACGGCTAGACAAAAGCTAAAAACTATGCAGCTAAGCAATCCTAACGAGATTCGCGCTATCAAAAAAGATATCGCTAGAATCAACACCGCTATTAAAGCGAAATAAGGATAGGTTATGGCATTTAAAAGAGAAATTCAAGGCGTAGTCGTAAAGAAGGCGGGCGATAAAACAGCTACCGTTTTGGTAGAAAGAAGGGTTATGCACCCTAGATATAGAAAGATCGTAAAAAGATTTAAAAAATATCTAATCCACGATGAGAACAACGTCGTAAAGATCGGCGATACCATATCTGCGATCGAGTGCAGACCGCTAAGCGCTAGAAAATCGTTTCGCTTAAAAGCGGTTTTGAAAACAGGAGTTGAATAATGATACAGAGTTTTACCAGACTTGCGGTAGCTGATAATAGCGGCGCAAAAGAACTTATGTGTATTAAAGTTTTGGGCGGCAGCAAAAGAAGATACGCCACAATCGGCGATATTATCGTTTGCTCTGTAAAAAAAGCGCTCCCTAACGGCAAAATTAAGCGCGGTCAAGTAGTAAAAGCCGTAGTCGTTCGTACGACTAAAGAGTTGCATAGAGGCAACGGCTCGCTAATTAGATTCGATGAGAACGCAGCCGTTATTTTGGATTCAAAAAAAGAGCCGATCGGCACTCGTATTTTCGGTCCTATCGGTAGAGAGGTCAGATACGGCGGTTTTATGAAGATCGTTTCGCTGGCTCCGGAGGTTTTATAATGGCAGTAAAATTTAAGATTAAAAAAGGCGATCAAGTAAAGATCATCGCAGGTGACGATAAGGGCAAAACAGGCACCGTCAAGGCAGTGTTTCCTAAAAAAGCTCAAGTTATCGTCGAGGGTTGTAAAATGGCTAAAAAGGCTATCAAACCAACCGAGCAAAATCCGCAAGGCGGCTTTACGAGCAAAGAGATGCCTATGGATATTTCAAACGTTGCGTTGGTAGAGGGTTGATTATGAGCAGACTAAAAGATAAATACGATAATTCCATCAGAGCTGCTTTGCAGAAAGAATTTGATATAAAAAATCCTATGCTTATCCCGGCGCTTGAAAAGATCGTTATCAGCGTGGGAACGGGCGAGTCGAGCAAAGATCAAAAGGTGCTTCAAAATATGGCCGATACTATCTCGCTGATCGCAGGTCAAAAAGCGCTTATCGTCAATGCAAAAAAATCGGTTGCCGGCTTTAAAGTTCGCGAAGGTTTTCCGGTAGGCATAATGGTTACGTTACGAAAAGAGCAGATGTTTGCCTTCCTAGACAAACTGATCTCTATCGCGCTTCCTAGAGTTAAGGATTTTCGAGGACTACCTAGAACGGGCTTTGACGGACGCGGCAATTACAACTTCGGCTTGCAAGAGCAGCTGATGTTCCCTGAGGTCGAATACGATCAAATTTTAAGAACTCACGGTATGAATATAACCGTCGTAACGACTACAAATAACGATAAAGAGGCATTTAAATTGCTAGAGTTATTCGGCATGCCTTTTGCAAAAGGAAAATGATATGGCAAAAAAATCAATGGTAGCCAAGGCGAAACGCCCCGCTAAATTTAGCACTCGCGCATATACCAGATGTCAAATTTGCGGTCGTCCGCACTCCGTTTATAAGGATTTTGGAATTTGTCGCGTTTGCCTTCGCAAGATGGCAAACGAGGGCTTGATCCCGGGTCTAAAAAAAGCAAGCTGGTAAGGAGAAGAGATGATTAACGATCTTATTTCAGATGGACTAACTCGCATCAGAAATGCTGCGATGCGAAGACTAGATACGACTAAGCTTTTTCACTCAAATGTCGTTGAGGCTATGCTTAAAATTTTAGCCGAGAAGGGCTATATCGAGAGCTACAACGTAGTAGAGGAAAACAATAAAAAGATCATCAACGTAGTGCTTAAATACGACGAAAAGGGCAGGAGCGTGATAAACGAAGTTAAAAGAATTTCGACTCCGGGTCGCCGCGTATATCAAGGCAAAGATGAGATCAAGCGCTTCAAAAACGGCTACGGAACCGTCGTCGTTAGCACAAGCAAAGGCGTTATGAGCGGTATCGATGCACACAAGGCCGGCGTCGGCGGCGAAGTGCTTTGCACGATCTGGTAAGAAGTTTCTACTTTTTATGGCATTGTGGTATCCATTCGTAAAAGTAGACATACCCTAGACAAATAAAAAGGAAAATTATGTCAAGAATTGGTAAAAAACCGATCTCTATTCCAAACGGCTTAGAGGTCAAAATCGACGGCTCATCGTTAAAATTTAAAAAATCGAATAACGAAAAAGAGCTTGATTTAAAAGGTCATGTCGATGTAAAAATCGAAGACGGAAAGATAGAATTCTCACCTAAGGGCGAGGATAGACAGAGTAGAGCGTATTGGGGAACATACCGCGCTTTAGCTAACAATATCGTCCTTGGTCTTACCGAGGGCTTTTCAAAGCAGCTTGAAATCAACGGCGTCGGCTACAGAGCTGCGATGAAGGGCAAGGTGCTTGAGCTAAATTTGGGCTTTTCGCATCCGATAAATTTTGAATCTCCAAAGGGAATTGAAATTTCCGTAGATAAAAACGTCGTAACCATCAAAGGCGACGACAAGCAGCAAGTAGGTCAAGTAGCAGCCGAGATCAGAGGATTCAGACCGCCTGAGCCGTATAAGGGTAAAGGCATCAAGTATCTTGAAGAGCATATCATCCGCAAAGCCGGAAAAACAGCTAAGAAATAAGGGTTGAGAAATGACACAGAACGTATTAAAAAGAAAGATCTCTTTACGAATCAAGAGAAAAAGAAGAATTCGCGCTAAAATTTCAGGCGTCGCATCTTGCCCTAGAATTTCTATTTTCAAATCCAATAGAACCGTTTACGCTCAGGCTATCGACGACGCAGCGAGCGCGACTTTGTGCGCCAGCAGCGGTAAGGTTTTAAATTTAAAGGCAAACAAAGAGGGCGCGGCTAGCTTAGCTAAAGATTTAGCCTCCAAGCTAAAAGATAAAGGCATTTCTGAAGCGATTTTCGATCGTAATGGCTATTTGTATCACGGCGTAATCGCAAGCTTTGCCGAGTCGCTACGCCAAAACGGCATCAAACTATAACCCAAAGGAATGATTGTGGAAAAGTATAATAGAGAAGAATTCGAAGAGGTAATCGTCAATATCGGTAGGGTTACGAAGGTCGTTAAAGGCGGTAGAAGGTTTAGGTTTACGGCTCTTATCGTAGTAGGCAATAGAAACGGCTTGGTAGGCTTTGGCTTTGGTAAGTCCAAAGAGGTTCCCGACGCGATTAAAAAAGCGGTAGACGATGCTTTTAAAAATATTATCAAGGTAAATTTAAACGGCTCTACTATCACTCACGATATCGAAGTTAAATACAATGCGAGCAAAATTTTACTTAAGCCGGCGAGCGAAGGTACTGGCGTTATCGCAGGCGGTTCAGTCCGCCCAGTTTTAGAGCTTGCGGGTGTTAAAGATATCCTCACCAAATCGCTAGGTTCGAACAACTCCTCAAATGTCGTAAGAGCTACGATGAAAGCTCTTAGTATGTTAAAACACTAACAAGGATAAAAGATGGGATTAGAAAATCTTAAAAAAGCCCCAGGCTCGACTCACGCTACTAAGCGCTTGGGTCGTGGTCAAGGAAGCGGCCTGGGTAAAACTGCTGGTCGCGGCGGCAAGGGTCAGACCGCGCGTACCGGCTCTCACGAAAAAAGAGGCTTCGAGGGCGGTCAGCAGCCGATTCAGCGAAGGCTTCCGAAGGTAGGATTTACTTCTAAATTTGAAAAACCTTACGTGATCAATGTCGATAAAATCGAAGCTATCAAAGATCTTAGCGAGATCACGGTCGAAAGCATCAAGTCGGTTCATAAAATTTCAAATTCCGTTAAAAAGATCAAGCTGATCGGCGTAGGCGCAAAAGCGCTCGCTAGCAAGATCAAAGACGAGAACGTAAAATTTAGCGGACAAAAATAATGAATAAATCGCTACGCAACAAAATTCTCATTACTTTGGGCTTTCTTTTTGCCTATAGGTTGCTAGCTTACGTGCCGGTTCCGGGAGTGGACGTTGAGGTTAT
>CAUVFI010000044.1:0-6993 GCA_963551055.1 uncultured Campylobacter sp.
AAAACCCGACGCCGAACTGCCCGATGAGGTTGCTGTCCTTCGCCGCATCGCCGCTGAGGCTCGCCATAAAGCCCTTCGTGCCGCTGCGCGCGATAGTGCCGAGATTGCTCTCAAGCTCGGCTTCGTCCATACCGATGCCGTTGTCGCCGATGCTTAGCGTTTTGGTCTCTTTGTCGATCTTTATATCGATGCGCGGCACATACGAAAGTGCCTTGTAATCGTCGTTTGTAAGGCTTAAGTAGTTTAATTTATCCAGTGCGTCGCTTGCGTTTGAGATCAGCTCGCGCAGGAAAATCTCCTTGTTTGAATAAAGCGAATGGATCATCAAATTTAGCAGATCATTCACTTCGGTCTTAAATTTTTTCTTTGCCATTATGCGGTCCTTTTTGAAAATTTTGGCAGATTATATCATGGAGTGCTAATCTTGTCAAGAGTAGAATAAATAAACTTGATATGAATCCTATCAAGTTTTGGAAATTTACGCGCATTATACGTGCACGCCCGAAGTATATGAAATTTAAACCCGACTGTGGATTATACAGCGATAACCGATCCGAATTTAACGGTGCATCTACGCTAAATTTGCGAATTCTTTTTAGTCGTAGTTTTTTTTTGAAAATTTCAAAATAAGATGATATAATCCGCCTGGTTTCGATGCGGTTTTGATGATAAAAACGGATGTTTAATTAAAACAAAATTTATCGAGCAAAAAGGATTTCATTTGAATAACGAAGAAATCATACAACGCATAAATGAGCTTAGAGAAAAGCGGAGCAAAAATTTAAAAAGCTCAAACGAAAATGTCTGCGAGACGGATGCCAATACAGATATGGATACGGACGCTGCCACAAATTTGGCCGAAAAATCAGGCGAAAATTCGGCCGCAAATTTAAGCCAAAAACCGAGCACCAAGCCCTCCGCCGCCACTTTAAGGGGTGGGCAATCGTTCAAAGACGCAGATCTCCGCACTCCACGCAATAATCGCTCTATGCCGAAAATACTCCTTCTCGTCGTCGTATGTATAGTCGCGGTTTTTATAGCGATAAAAGCGCCTTCTCGCACAGAAATTTTGAGCGAAACCCGAATTCCTATCAATCAAGCAAACGAAGACGCGAATAAAAATCCTAAAGAAATTTCTATTCACACCAAAGACGGCACTTTAAAAATGAAAAATCCCGTAAGATTTCGCGAAGATTGCGACGGCGGAGACGGCGATGCCTGCGCCGTACTTTCGAGCCTACTGCTATTAAATGGCGAAATTTCGCAAGAAGGCGCCAAAGATCTGCTTAAAAAAGGCTGCTACGAGCTTAACGGCGGCGAAAGCTGCACGAGACTCGCAGGCTACGAGGATAGAGATTCGCAAGAGGGCAGAAAACTGTATAAAAAAGCATGCGAGCTCGGTAACGGCGAAGGCTGCTTCATGTTCGGTTACGTCGCGTATTTTGACGACGATGACAAAGAAACGGGTACGCGATACTTTGAGCGATCGTGTGAGTTGCGATTTGCGGAAGCGTGCTATTTTCTAGTGGGAATTTATTCAAATGATCCGGCAAAATCGCAAAGATATCAGGCTCTATTTGAAAAATATCAACAAGAAAACGACGATGCGATAATCAGCTTTAGGTGCAGATAGTTTTGCGGTTCAATGCACTTTTGCGCATTAAGCTTGCGGGTTTAAATTTGCGCAAATCAAAAAGCGTCCTTCGCCTGCAAGCATGCAAATTTCAAATTTTTACTCAAACCGAAGTGCCGCGTAAAATTTGCACAAACGCAAAAAGTTAAATTTAATCGGTTGATAAATTTAAAGCCGACATCGCGGAGAGATTGTCTCAAATTTACGCAAGCGCGCCTGCGCTCTTTTAAATTTTACTCATTACATCGTCGATTATCGCTTGTGCGCCGTTTCGATCAGCAAGCTCAAGCAGTCCTTTGCTCGCTCGTGCCACGTCGAAGCTCTCAATCAAGCCCAAGATCCGCTCGCCGCTCGCATCCTCCTGGCGCAAAATTTCGCAAAGTCCGCGCTCTTTAAGAAATTTCGCATTGTAAAACTGATGATCCGCCGCTGCGAACGGAAACGGCACGAATATCGCAGGCAGGCCGTTTGCGCAGAGCTCCCACAGCGTGCTGGCACCGCTGCGTCCGACGCAAAGATCGGCGCTTGCGATGAGCTCGTGCATGTTTTTGCAAAAGCCTACGAGCCGCACGTCAAGGCCCTGCTGCGCGTAGATCTGCGAGATGCGCTCAAACTCGCGCTCGCCGCACTGATGGATCACGCCGTAGCCGAGGCTCAAAAGCTTGGGCGCAAGCTCCACGGCAAGCGAGTTGATAAAGCTCGCCCCCTGCGAGCCGCCCAAAAAGATGACCGTATTAAGCGCCATGCGCGGCCGCGCCGTCTCAAAAAAAATATCTGCGATCGGATAAGCAAACGCGGGCTTTTCATAGGAGCTGTAAAACGCGCGCGCAAAGGGCCTTAGCAAGCGGTTGAGCCTCCCGCAAACGGCGTTTTGCTCGTGGATAAAAAACGGCACGCGAGAAAGGATCGCCGCGATGGATGCGGGCGCCGAGCTGTATCCGCCCACGCTGATGAGCGCGCGGACGCCGTTTTGCTTTAAAATTTTACGCGCCGTAAGCGAAAGGCGCAGGATATTTAGCAGCGAGGCTAGCTTGGCAAAGCCCTTTTTATCGACGACGCCCGAGCTTTGCAGAAAATAGGTGCGCGCAAAAAGCTCGCTACTTTCAAACCACGCGCGATCCTGCCCGCGATTTGAGCCGATGAAGATTGTTTCAATGCCCTGCTTCGCAAGGCGGGCGGCTAAATTTTTAGCGATTATCAGATGCCCGCCGGTGCCGCCGCCGCTGATTGCTATAACCATACTTTTCCTTTAAATTTATAAAATTTCGCGCTTAAATTTGAGCCTCGGCGCGCTTTGGAGTAGAATTTTAAGCGCAAATTCGGCTCTAAATTTACGTCTAAATTTAAACAGCGCTCGCCCAAAGCCCGCAAAAGCTTTAAAATTTTGCCCTTTTCGACGCCATCAAAACGAGTCCCACCGCAAACGATGCCGCGAGCAGGTGGCTGCCGCCGTAGCTCAGAAACGGCACGGCGATACCCTTAACCGGCGAGATCGACGTAATGCCGTAGGAGTTGATAATGAACGAAAAGAAAAACATAAAGCCGATACCCAGGCAAAAGAGGAAATTTACGTTACTCGGCGACTTGCTCGCGGTCTGAAAGATGCGAAATAGCATCGCATAAAATAGCGCCACGATGAGCAAAATCCCGACGAACCCCCACTCCTCGGCTATACCTGCGAGCACGAAGTCTGTATGCACCTCGCTCAGATAGCCCAGTTTAAAGCTTCCAAGCCCAAGTCCCTGCCCGAAAAACTCGCCGTTGTTTATCGCATTGAGCGAGTGTCCGACCTGATACGGCGCGCTAGCGTCCTCTATACGCAGCCCGGCGGCTGTTTCGGGCGACATAAACGACAGCACGAAATCCTGCACGCCGCCCCACCACGAGCGCACGCGATCGACCCTGTGCGCGCTCGTGACGATAAAAACGTAAGCAAGCCCCAAAATCCCCATAAAGCTAAAGCCGATGAGCTTGAAGCTCGTGCCCGCAAAAAGCGACATAAAAATCATAGTAAGCCCCAGCACCGCGACCTGCCCTAGATCGTTTTGCACGATAGCGACCAGGATCACCACGAAGCCGAAAAGCGCTACGTAAGGAAGCAGCGTCGCGATCTCGCGCCCGATGCTTTTTTTGGAGTGATCGAGCTTGCGCGAGAAGCTCCACGCCAAAAAGTAGATGAAGCCCACCTTGAAAAATTCCACCGGCGCGAGGTTAAAAAACGGCAGTCTGATCCAGCGCGCCGCGCCGTTTACGTCGGCGACCAAGGATTTGGGCAAAAAGCCCATCGCAAGCATCAAAATCCCCATGATCGCAAAAAGCGACATGCACACCGGTGTTAGGCATTTATCGGGATCGGCGCGCGAGACGATCCACATCACCGCGATGCAGGCGATCCCCACCGCGCACTGACGATAAAAAAAATGCAGTGGTGTAGCACCCAGCAGAAGCACCGTATATGAGCTCAGCGACAGCGAAAATATCATGCCGATCGTAATGAGCGCGCAGGTGAAGTAATATAGCCATTTATCGGTTCTCAATCATCTCTCCGTTTTAAAATTTATTCGCATTTACGTGCGCCGTGCACGCTTCGTTTGCCGCGCGATGTTTCAAACCCCGCATAACGCGGATACCGCAAAGCAAGGTCGCGCACTGATTAAGAGCGCGCCCTGTCGCGAAGTACTATCACGCGCTAGCTTATGGCATGCAGCGCAAAGTGCGATCGCGCATAGTTTCTCGCGCAGCACAACGATTCGCGTGCATTAAGCACGCCCTGCCGCGAAGCAAGATCGCACGCTAATTTTAGTGTGCAACGCCGCAAAACAGGGCCGCGCATCGTATTTTGGTGCGCAATTAGGCGCAAAACGCGCGATCGTGCATCGTTTTTCGGCTCCTGGCTTTTACAAGGACTAACGCGCGCATTCTTTTCTCTCATATCTACCTTTCGGCGCACGATATCCGTGCAGTAACGCTTAGTGCCCACGCAGCGAACCCGCTAGCCGCGCGCTTAGATATTAATAGCGCGGCGGCGTGCGCAAAACACGGCGCGTCTTGCAATTCGGGCTACGCTTAGAATATGCCATAAATACGCTCGCACTGCAAAATGCCGCGAAATTTTATTTTAAATTTACTCGCCGCTACGGCGCAAATTTCATTAAATTTTACTCGCTGCGGCATAAATTTCGTTTTAAAATTTTACGCCGCAGCGATATTGCAAGGTGCGTTCACATCGCAAAACATACCGCAAAGCGCTGCTTCCGCAAAATACGCCTGCACGAAATACCGCACGCAAAAAGTTTGTCTCGCACGCTGCGCCCGCGATACGTTAGCTTTTGGCGCGCAACACGGCTGCTTGTTAGGCAAATTAGCCGTCACGCGGCCCAAGTCCGAACGCCTTTGCAGTCGCGGCACTTAAGATCGCGTACTTTCCGGAGCGGTTTTTGGTGCGCAGCAAAACTTTCTGCTCTCACACGGCTAGAGCCTAAACTTCCGCAGCACAAGCTAGGCCTCCGCGGCAAACCAAACTTTAGTGGCAAGGCTAAGCCCCCCCTAGCAGCCTCGCTTACATAGCCGCAAGGTGCCTCGTATCGGACGCACGGCGTGATTTAAAATTTCGATACGCTGCGGCAAATTTTAAAATTCCAAAGCCCTAAAAAGCAAAATTTTAAAATTTTAAATTTTGCATCCCTTTGCAAATTTATAAAATCGCAAACCGCAAATTTCGCGCTCAATCTTTAAATTTTAAACCACACCTTAAAATTTCAATGTATCTTAAAACGGCGTACAGCAAACGCAAGCTGCAAAACGCGCTGTTTGTACTGCGCCGAGCTCGCACTTGAAGCATATCGCCACCGCTACGCCGTAAGAAACTTCGTCGCATCCGCACAAATATCGCCGCTCTGCCTTAGCCACATGGCAAACACGAACTGTCACAAACCTCAGGGCGCGCAAATTTATAAAATTTAAAATTTGTCGTGCAGATCAAAAATTTTAAAATTCCGCCGCTTCATATCCGATAAATTTTAAAATTTTACCAACGCAGATCGATTAAATTTTAAAAATTCTGGCACCCCTAAATTTAATAAATTTTAAAATTTTGCCACTTAAATTTCATCGAAATTTTAAAGCTTACTTGATTATGTCGCGCTGGCCTTTGGCGTTGATCTCGCTCAAAACACCCATCTGTTCGAGCTGCTCAATGATCGTCGCGGCGCGGTTGTATCCGATGCGCAAGCGGCGTTGCAGGTAGCTGATCGAGGTCTTCTCCTCTTCCAAAACAACCCTTTTCGCCTCGTCGTAAAGCTCGTCAAGCACAATATTTTGCGGATTGATTATGCCGCCTTCTTGCTTGGCGCCCTCGTTTTCGATCAAAAATCGCTCGTCATAAACGACGCTTTCTTGCGCTTTTAAAAATTCCGCGATCTTGTTGATCTCATTCTCGGTCGTAAACGGCGCGTGCAGGCGGATGAGCCCCGGTGCGGTAGGCGGCGTAAAGAGCATATCGCCCCGCCCAAGCAGGCTGTCCGCGCCCATCTGATCCAAAATCACCTTACTATCGACCTTCGAACCCACGCGAAAGCTGATGCGGCTAGGCAGATTCGCCTTTATCAGCCCTGTGACGACGTCCACGCTAGGGCGCTGCGTCGCTACGATGAGATGAATGCCGCTGGCGCGCGCCATCTGCGCCAGACGCGCGATGTAGTGCTCCACGTCCTTGCCGCTCGTCATCATCAGATCCGCGAGCTCGTCGATGATAACGACGATGTAAGGCAAAATTTCGCCGCCCTCGCGCAGCATCTTTTCGTTGTAGTTGTCGATGTTTTTCGTCCTGTTTTGCGCCATGAGCGAGTAGCGCTGCTCCATCTCTGAAACAAGATTGCTTAGCGCGATGATCGCCTGCTTAGGCTGCGTGATGACGGGCGTTAGCAGGTGCGGGATGTCGTTGTAGATGCTAAACTCGAGCATCTTCGGATCGATCATTATTAGGCGCAGGCTCTTGGGCGAGTTGCGATACAAAAGGCTAAGCAGCATGGCGTTGATGCCCACGCTCTTGCCGCTTCCCGTGGTGCCTGCGATGAGAAGATGCGGCAGCTTTTTAAGATCGGTGACGAAAGGCTGCCCCACGATGTCCTTGCCAAGTACGATGGTAAGCGGGCTGGAGGCACTTTTAAACACGTCGCTTTCTAAAATTTCGCGCAGATAGATTGTGTCGATGTTTTGATTAGGAATCTCGATACCCACGACGTCTTTGCCAGGAACCGGCGCCTGGATGCGGATGGTCTGCGCCCTAAGAGCCATCGCCAGATCGTCTTGCAGCGTTAGAATTTTACTTACCTTGATGTGCGCGGCGGGGCGAAACTCAA
>CAUVFI010000045.1:0-6870 GCA_963551055.1 uncultured Campylobacter sp.
TTTCATGAAAAATAAAATTTACTTTATTGCCGCCGCTATAATATTATTTGCGTGGATATTTTATCTATATAAAGAGCAAAGCGCCTCTTGCGATATAAAAGATCTTTTTATGGGCAATTCTGAAATAACAAAAGAGTGTAGAATTGCTATAATAAGGCAATTTGAAAAGAACGGCAACCCGCGCGCATATAAAAGGCTGAGTTTGGTTTATGGAAAAATTTTAAGCGAAAAACCGATAGAAGAGGTTTTAAATGAGCTAGATCAAGAAGAGATAGAATTTTTAAAAAAATTGTATCCTGATTCAGAAATTCTATCTAAAGAGCTATCAAATAGAAAATAATAGATTTTTATAAACGCAAATTCGCCATAAAGATGGCTAAATTTAATAAAGAAATGAAAAGGACGGTGATTAATGGACTTAAAGCTTTTATACCGAAATTCAACGAATTCTGACAAATTCAGCATCAATTCGTTTGTCGGAAAATTTATCTATCAAAAAACTTGGTCGGATTACGATTATTGGGAGTTAGATAAAGCTTTAATGCAGATTTTGAGTTATTATAATAACAAAACGCTTCCACGAGAAATTTTCGCCGCAATACTAGCGATATTTAATGATGTTATCGGCGTGGAGGATAAATCGGAAATTTATGTAAGCAATATGTTGTGTGCGAAAAATAGCGACAGCGTAGTGCCTAGCATATATGATAGATTTGAAAGATTAAAGGTTCTGTGCAATAGCATCGTATTCAAAGAAAAGCTTGACAATAGCGGTTTTTGGTATGTTCCAAAGGATTAATGCAATTAATCTTGTAAATTTTTATAGAAATACCGCATTTGATGATAGATATGATGCAAATTCCTTTATAGGTATGATTTTGGATAATAATCTATGGTCCGATGATGAATATTGGAAATTAGAAACCGATTTAAAAAAGATTTTACAGCATTATAAAAACAAAGAGTTGGACCCAGAAATAATGCAAGGCATTATTTCTATCTCTAATGATATATTTCTAAACGGAAGTTGGCGCGACGTAGATATAGACGCAAAAAGCGAATGTTTTAAAACGTATAAATATCAAGAAGATACAAAGCCGAATATTTTCGATAGATTTCGCCGTATAAAAAGCTTATTATTGGCGGTTGCCTCAGGGGATGAAAATTTTTATAAAATCAAATTTTTCTATGAAAATTGTACGCTGGAGTCTTGTGCTAAAAATAGCAAAGACGGTGCGGTAGTTAAAATTCCATTAAAAGGAAATGCGGTTTTAAATGAATAAAAAGACGATTTTAACTATTTTATCGGGAATAGTCGAAGATGGCGATTATATCTCTTTATGGGAGATCGTTTGGGAATTAAATTCTATTAACGTTGCCAATTCGCTTAAAGTGGCGAAAGAAATTTTATTGTTTTTATACGAGCAAGGTTATATAAGATTGTTTAGTTCAAACTGGGGTTATGATACAGAAATGAAAGAGATATGTGATAAATCTGAAATTTTAAATATTTTAAGAGATGATAAAAGTTATGAGCCGGTCGGCGTAAATAGCAAATACTTTTGTGCGACCGAAACGCAGCAAGGAAGAGCTTATTATGCAAAACAATACTAAAATGCGAAAAACAGTAGTTTGGACGGTATAAAATGAGAATAAAAGCGCTTGATCTAAATTTAAGCCCATACGTCTATTTCTTTAGCGAAGCGGAAGATTTTAGGTTTAAGATTTTTAAAGATTTTCAAGCCGTGAGTGGGAAAAGACCACTGGATTTTTATGAGCTTGAGGCGTTTAGCCTAATGAAAAGCACCGAAGTCTATGAGACCGATTCTATCGCTAGCACATTAATTCATAATTTTAGCTTATGCGATGATAATGTAAGAGATATTTTAATAATGCTATTTGGGCAATTTTATCTAAATAATTTCATCGATACCGATATAAAACATAAAACTAGCGCCAATATAAATTTAAATATGAAAAAATTTGAAGAATGGAAAATTTTAAGAGAGAATTTCTTTTATAATTTAGATAAATTTATAGCTCGCCCATACGAATATGGAATGCGGTAAAAAATATTATGATGAAATTTTGATTCCTAGCCTCTGCAACAAATACGAACACATAGAGGTTGATATCGACGAAGAAGAAAATGTAACTAAGTGGTACAGAACATAAAAGTAATAAAATTTAGGAGAATAAAATGGCGAGAGGAAGAAAAGCGCTTTTGCAATCACTTTTTGCTTTAGCGTCAATTGAATTTCAAACCAAGTATATTGATAATGCCGATGCAGATGCCGATGTATATACATCGCCGGAAGAATTGCTAGAGGACCTAAGTAGCGCCTGCATAGAGGCGCAATCATTTAAGGAAGAATTTACGCAAGATGAATTAGAACGATGTGAAGCAATGAGGGATAAGATAAAAAGTCTTCCCAATGAAGATATATATAAAACGCCTCTTTGGGAAAAACTACGTAAAGAAGCGAAAGATTTTTTAAATTTTATGGGTTATAATGTAAGCGATATCGATAATAGCATTTTCAGGCAACTTTAGTTAGCTATATCAATGAGAAATAAAAGGAAACCCAAATGCAAATTAACGGAAAAGAGATATTCTACAAAGGTGGTCTTATGTTTCATCTGTGGCGAATGGCTTCTTTGGAATATCAGGATAAATATATTATTCATCCCACAATCGACGAATATGAGGATCCGTCGGAAATGGCAGAAGTATTATGTAACCAATGCGAGCGAGCTTTAAGCGATAAATTTAGATTTTGCTTCTTGCCCTATGAAAGAGAGATCTTAAAAGAGCTTGCAGAGCTTATTTATAAATACTTTAGAGATGGGAGTTTATTAAAGGGCGAGGAAGAGGGTGACTATCTAGTATATCAGAACAAATCCTGGATAGAGGTCAGAGAGCTGGCTTTAAAAACAATCCAAATTTTTGGTTATGAGCTTGACGACTTCGACTATGACTAAAAGCCTTATAGGAAAAATAGAATATGTATAAGCAAATAAAAGAGCTGTTAGAAAAGAGCGGTATAGAATTAAGCGACGGTTTGAAAGAGAGCGAAATAGACAAAATAGAGCAAATTTATGAGTTTAAATTTCCAAAAAGCCTAAGAGATTTTTTGTCATATACATTGCCTATTTCGGTAGAATTTTATAATTGGAGAGACTTTAGCGATGAAAATATAAAGGAGATAAAGCAGGCTATGAACTACGTCTTTGAGTACTTAAAAAACGATCCTATTGATGAAATTTTTCCAAATGAGAACTATTGGAATACGCAAAAATGGGGTCCGATGCCCGAAGACAAATCTCGCAAGCGAGCCATTATACTAGAAGCAGCCAAAATTGCACCTAAGATTATACCTATATATTCTCATAGATATATGCCGTGTCTTAAATTGCCGGATCCGCCGGTCTTATCTATACACTATACCGATGTCATTTATTATGGGAAAAATTTATATGACTACTTTTTGAGGGAATTTGGTAAAAATCCTCTTGAGCCGGTCAGAAAATGCCCGTATGTGCCTTTTTGGTCTGATTTATACTAAAATTTAATAAAGGCGAGTTTACGTTAATCTACGCTTATTTGATTTTTAGAATTTAAAGAAAATATGCGTTAGCATAGTTAGGGTGGGGAAAAATGACGGAAGAATATTTGATGAATTTCTATCATCTTACTAGCATTGGGCAGTATCGGATTCTTATAGATAGTTCATTACGGAATGAAATTTGTAGTGTTAAATTTGCATTCTAAAAATGGGCGGCTATGAGAAATAAATTTAAGAAAAGTGGCGAATGAGATATAACGATCTGATATTTTTAAATTTATTCAGTAATTACGAAGATGAATTTGCGGGAGTCGGTCGGCGCGACTTTGTAATTTATTTGGAAGAACTGGTTAAGGCTGGAGAATATGGTATAGCGCTGGAAGATTTTTTAGTTCAAATGTATGAATATGATATAAAAATTTCTTCTAACGACTTAACAATTATAAAAAATTTATGCGAAGGCGTGAATATAGGTAGTGATTTATGGTTGGTTCTAAGTATTAAAGCGGCGGGCGATTAAAAATATACCGAAAGAGGGGCAATGATAGAGGAATATATAAAAATAATAGAGGATTTTTTGCAAAATAGAATCAACGTATTTGAATTCGAAAAGATATATTGGGATAAATTTATGAATGATAAAAATTTCCCCGATGAATATTATGAGCCGCTAAACAGGCTTCTTACCGATATCGATGAATTCGAACCAGACGAAGAGTTGAGGGGTGATGATACGGTAGGCGATTCATTAAGCGAAGAGGATCTAAGGGAGTGCGCGAAAAAGGCTTTAAAACAAATTAGACTTTTAAAATAGTAGTTTTATAAAATGATAATTTTTGCGAGAATTTTAAAAATATATTACGATATAATGTGGGCAAAACCCACATCCCAATAAAAGGAAACCCAAATGCAAATTAACGGAAAAGAGATATTTGAGAAAGGCGGTCTTATGTTTCATTTAAGCCTAATGGCTTCTTTGGAATACCAGGACAAATATATCGTTCATCCCACAAAGGACTACTATACATTAGCAGACGAAATAGTAGATTGGCTATGTGATGAATGCAAGAATGCTTTATTGGAGCAATTTAGATTTTGCTTCCTGCTGCCATACGAGAGGGATGCGCTAAGAGAACTTAAGGAGCTCATAGATAAGTATACTGAAGACGACAGTATACTAAAGGGGGAAGAAGATGGCTATTACTTGGTCTATCAGAACAAATCCTGGATAGAGGTTAGAGAGCTATCTTTAAAGACCTTGCATATTTTCGGATATGATTTAGGCGACTTTGACCTATTATATTAAACTCACGGAGCCAGCACTTAAATAAAAAGGAAACCCAAATGCAAATTAACGGAAAAGAGATATTTGAGAAAGGTGCTCTTATGTGTCATCTAAGTCGAATGGCTTCTTTGGAATATCAAGTTGATCATTTGATTCATCCCGCGGTTGAATATTACGAAAGCCCATCGGAAATGGTAGAATTTTTATATACCGAATGTAAAAATGCCCTATTGGAACAATTTGAATTTTGCTTCCTGCCATATGAGAGGGATGCGCTCAGAGAGCTTGCGGAACTTATCAATAAAAATTTTAACGACCGCAGCTTATTAGAGGCGGATGATTATGAATACCTAGTCCATCGCAATCCATCCTGGATAGAGGTCAGGGAGCTAGCCTTAAAGACCTTGCATATTTTCGGATACAAGCCATATAGCTTTAATTATGATTAAACCCGGATTAGACCTAGTAGAATGAAATTTATCGTATATATCTTTACTCTGCTACTATGCCTAAGCGCCTGGACCCTGCTTGGTTGTATACAGCAAAAATAAGACCGATGCCGCGCAAGCGAATAGTTTTATTTCTGGTTGCGCTTAGTTGCGCTACATCATATCGCCGCGCGCCGTAACGATACATCTAACGCTGCCAGGCCGTGCTTTAGCCGCTACGTCGCGATGCGCTCTATCGCTGCGCCTTAAATCCTTGCGCCCGAGTCGCCTAGATCATCTTTCCGACGAGTTTTTCTTTAAATTCCTTGTAAATTTCAGGCCCCGCGTGTTTGTATTCGCTCGTCAGCTTATTGTGAAATTCCGCCATATCGCCGCTGCTTTCGCGGTAGAGCTTGATCGCGTTTCGCCTTACGGCGCCGTCTTTTAGGTCGCTATCGTAGGTGATGCTCGCGTACCTTGCTCGCGCGCCGTCCTTGATCTCGCGGTAAGCCTCGCAGCCTTTGGCTCTGCCGAGCTTTGCGACGCACGCGCCGTAAAGGGCTTGCAGGCTCACGCACTGGGGTATCAGCGCCTCCGCCGCGGCAAGGTCTGCTTTGGCGATTTTAGAATTTGCAGCCTTTTGTTCCTGTTGTGCGGTTTTGGACTCCTGCTTTGCGGTTTTGGGTTCCTGCTTTGCGGCTTTTGTCTCTTGCTTTTGGGCCTTTGGCTCCCGCTTTGTAGCTTTCGGCTCCGCTTTTTGGGCTTTTTTCTCCGCCGTGCCGCTTGTTTTGCCTTGCTTTGCGTTCGCCCCTGCGGCGTGCGAGGCTAGACTGATCTTTTCAAATTTAGGATTTTTGCGGTAGTTTAGATTGTTAAAGAATTCTATCACGTCGTCGTAAAATTTGTCGTTGCTGACGATGCCGATCTTGCCCTCCTGCCCGCAGAGCTTGCCCATCAAAAACACGATGATCTTATCGGCGAAGTCCTTTCTTTGCTTGCCGATCGTAAAGACCTCGCCTATGCTAACGCCCATCTTGGATAGGCGCGCAAGGGTCAAGGCGCCGATCTTTTTGGCTGTGTTGGAGACGATATTTAGCTCGTCGCCCTCTTTGAGATTTACGACGTCAAAGATATTATCTACGTCGATATTTTCGTCGTCAATGATAAAATGGGTCAAAGTTTTTCCTTTAAATTAAATTTCAATACCCGCGCTCGTGCAAATTTCATCTCTAAAGCGCGCGAAAGGCCTCATCGCAGGCTGATTTTGCAGATGCTCGCCGATCGGCTTTTGCATCCACGCCATATCGTACCAGCGGCCGAATTTATAGGCGCAGCGCTGAAATCTGCCGACGAAGTGAAAGCCCATGCGCTCGTGAAATCGCACGCTCGCGTCGTTTAGATATTCGTCATCCCCGCAAGCGATGCAAGCGTTCATGTTTGCGATGTTTTGAGCCTTGAGCGCGCGCTGTAGCGTCTCGTAGAGCAGCCTGCCGATACCAAAAGCGCGCACGTTTTGCGACACATAGACCGAGCATTCCGCCGACCAATCGTATGCCGCCCGCTCTTTGAAAACCGAAGCGTAGGCGTAGCC
>CAUVFI010000046.1:0-6742 GCA_963551055.1 uncultured Campylobacter sp.
TAGCTCTCGCCGCCGCAGACGAGCTCCTTACTCGCCACCGCCGCTCCTTTTGGCGTAAACGGCCTTGAGTAGCTCGACTGCTTTTTCGAGCCGCTCAAACTCGCTCATACTAATCATTACGGCTTCGAATTTGTTGTTTTTGACGATCAGGGCTTTTTTGATCTCTTGGTTTTTGATCTTGTTTAAAACGGTGCTGAAGTTGCGCACGATCTCGGTAGCGGTGTAAATTTCGTCTTGATTTATCATAACTCGACCTTTTAGAGTAAAATTTTACGCAAAATTTAGCGTAAAATTTTAAACGATTGGCTACTTATTAGCGGTGATTTTGGTGATCAGCTCGTAGCTTACAGGGATCTGCCTCATCGGCGGCAGTGACGAAGCAAGAGCTGCTAAAACCTCGGAGAAATCATCAAATAGGTAGTTTGCGAGGCTGCCTGGGTTTGGATTTATCTCGTTTAGATAAATTTCACCCTCTTTTTCAAAAAAATCGCAGCGAATTAGCGCGCCATCGAATGATCCTGCGTTATAAAGCCGCGTAAAGGCATCTTTCATCTTGCCCTCTAGCAAAGCGCCAGGACGAGCGGGCTCGATCGCGCCACTACGCGAAAAATCCAAATATTTACGATCGAAATTTAAATAGCCCTCTTTTTTTGGCTCTTCGATGTTTGAAAATACGATTTTGCCGTCTATTTTAGCGCCTGCGAGATTGAATTCCTTTACGTTTTCCCAGTATGGCTCTACGATCGCGCTGTCGTCCAGCTCAAAAGCCTGATCCAGCGCGTAGCTAAACTCGCTTTCGTTCTTGGCTATCGAAATTCCGATGCTAGAGCCCAAATGGGCGGGCTTAACGATGATCGGAAAATTAAAATTAGGCAGGCTAGTACGATTTACGATCTCATACGGCAAGGTTTTTACATTTGCGATTGCGGCTAGGTGCTTGGTTAAAATTTTATTATAGCTTAGCACGCTAGCTTCGATGCGAGGTCCGATATAAGGGATGCCAAAAAACTCAAATAACGCCGCCATTTTGCCATCCTCGCCATCGCAGCCGTGGATTAAATTTACGCAGACGTTGAGATCGAGCATGCTTTTTGAAAACATTCCGCTCTCAAAAAATCCGCCCGCACCGATGCTAAGCTCTTTTGCTTTAGCATAGCCGCCCTGTTTAAAATATGCCGCGCGCATATTCTTATCCTCGATGCGGTAAAATTTGCGATTTTTATCGCAAAATACAAACTCCAAGTCCCAGCCTTTTAGGGCATTTTTAACGGCAATTGCCGAGATGATACTTACTTCGTGCTCGTAGCTTTGAGCTCCAAAAACTAAGCCAAATTTCATTGTTTTCCTTCAAATTTTATTTTCTACGCTAATTTTTTTAACGCCTCTTTGACAAGATCTGACGTATTCGTGCTGCTGCATCCTGCTAAGATTTGATTGATCTTATCGCGCTTAAATCCAAGGCTTTGTAGCGCGGACGCCGCTTCATTTTTATAAGTCTCGCTAGGACCGAATTCCATTAGCTTCGCATCGCCTAGTTCGGCAATGATCCGTCTAGCGGTCTTTGGGCCGATGCCCGGAACTGAAGTTAGCGTCGCAGCATCCCCCGTAGCTACGCAACGCGCAAAATCCTGCGGAGCGAGCGTCGAACAAACCGCCATCGCCGTGCTTGCACCTACACCGCTAAGCTTGATTAGGGTTTCAAACATCTTTTTTTCACTCTCGTCTAAAAACCCATACAGCAAATCGGCATCCTCGCGCAAAATTTGCACGCACGCAAGCTCGGTCAGCCTGCCCTGCGTGAGCTTCGCGGAGGTATTTAATGACAATGAAAGAGCGTAGCTTACGCCGCTGGCGCATTTAATGACGCAAGCAGTGGGCTCCTTGCGCGTGATAATCCCTTCGATCGCCGCTATCATCTAAGAGCCTTTAAAATTTCGTTTATGCTCTCATTAAGCGCTAAATTTAGGGCATTATAAATGCTTTGCGAGCTAGGATCAGGCACAAAAACGCGCTTAGTGACGATGCCAGATTTTATGCTTTCTAAAGAATTCAAAATTTCATACCCCATCGTGACGGTTGCTTGATCGTTATTGACCTGAAGCGCTACGATACTGGTTTTTAGACGCAAATCCCGCTCTTTTGGCACGAAGATCGGATTTAGCGAGCAGGTGGAAAATGCCGCATCAAGTAGCGCCTTATATACCATTTCGCTAGGCATCGTGATAAATTTGGCGTCGCTTGCGAACCGCGTTCGGTTTCTAAAATCCACTATTAAAATATCCCGCCTATCGACGAGATCGGTCGCCGTGATGGTGTCGATAAAGATATTTTTGCGCGTACCGCTAGGATTTACGCAACGCTTTTGATCATAACGCAGCTCGTAGTAGGTGTATGGCTTAGCCTGCTTAGCTAAGCAGCCGCTTAAAAATATCGCTGCTAGCGTCGCAGCAAGCGTAAACTTTATAAAATTTTTCATCTTTATTCCTTTTTATCGTCGCGATCCGAGCCCTTAGAAGTGTCTTTGAAAAAGAAATCGTAAGGATTGTCCTCTAGCCTAAACATCGCGCCTTGGAATTCTCTAAGCGATTTTTTTAGCTCACCAAGAGTGTTTTTTGCCTCCTCAAGCGTAGGATCCAAGATCGCTTTTAGATTGTACTCGCCACGATCGATACGCTTAGTGATGATGCCTACGGTTTTATCCAGTGAATTCGATAGATTGGCAGCACTCACGGCAAAGGCGTTTAGATTATCTAGCAGAGCGTCTAGCTCCTTCTCGCGCTCGTTTAAATTCGCTATGAGAGTATTTACGTTAGCAAGCAACGCGTCTAGGCTTTGGAATTTTTTCTCATCACTTAGCTCAGCGCTAAATTTATCCATCGAAGATAGAATTCTATCCACTTTATCAGTATTTTGTTTAGACAACAGCCCGTTAATCTTAAAGATCATCTCACTCACGCTATCGGTGATGACTTCAGCTTTAGAGCCGATTTTATCAAGAAGTGTTTTGTCCAGCGCAATTATCGGCTTTTTATCATTCGGCGGAAAAAGCTTGCCGCTTCCTTTCGTGATATTTATAAACGCGATTCCGCTTATGCCTTGAGATTCTACCTTGGCGACGCTATCTTGCGAGATCGGCAGTTTGCTTTTTACCGAAATTTCAATCTCGATGATCGCATTTTCGATATCGGCGAAGTCGATACTTTTGATGATGCCCGCATTTACGCCGATAAATTTAACCTCGGAATTCTCCTTAATGCCTACGGGAAGCTCTTTTGTGTGGATATAGTAAGAGCGGTAGCTCTCGCCGCGATCAGTCTTTGTAAGCATCCACCACATAAACGCCGTAAGAGCCGCGACGCAGATCATAACAAATGCGCCTACTATCGTGTATGAAGTTCTATTTTCCAATCTTTTCTCCTAATTTCAGAGCGTAAAATTTAAGCCCTGCGATATGCCTTAAAATAGCCATTTGAGCTTAAATTTTAAAACTTAGTACTTTCTCAAATAGCCGCAAAATTTGCAAAATCATCTGAGTTTAAATTTTAAAGCTTAGCGTGCATTTTGAAATTTCAAAATATCGTCACGTCATATTTTAGCGTAAAATTTTACCGCCCCGGTTTAAATTTAACGCCGCTTACTCGTCGAAATTTTAAAATTTCAATGCGCTATCCCGCAAATGCACCCCGTTTAAATTTTAAAATTTTATGCTCGCGGGGGTCTAAAATTCCTGGCGAAGTTTAAAATTTAAAATTCCGCCGCTACTTTAAAATTTTAGCTCGCATCGACATAAATTTTATATTTCCCGCAATGCAGACATCTGAACAAATAGCCCGCCGTGTCGCCTCCTGCGACGAGGCAGTCACGCACGTCCTCTACCGCAAATTCCCCGCGCATGGCGTATTCGGCAAAGACCTCCTCCAGGGCGCCCAAATCCTGCAGCTCCTTCGTGCCAACGTCGCCTAAAAACTCGCAGTAATCGTCGCAACACGTGAGCCAATGCGCCCCCTGCCAGCTAAAATACCCCGGCGTCCTTTTAAACAGCTCTTCGGTTTTGCCCTGCGCGTCCGCAGCACCTGACGGCAGAGGATCGGCGTCCTGGATGAAGCTGGCGTCAAATTTCGCCGCAGCCGCGCCGCTAGCGATGCAGTGCGGGCAGAGATATTTCACGTTCGCCGTGCAGTAAATGCTACCGCGATAATAAACGCCTGTCGCCTGCTCGCAGCACTCGCAAACCACGCTTTCATCGTCCTTAAACACACCCGTTTTAAATGGATATGGGTGGTAGCGAAAATTAGGCAGGGCTTTTGGCTTTTTATTCGCTTGCATCGCTTTGCTTGCGGTTTTGGGGCGCTTTATCACGTCCGCGTCGCCGTCTGCGCCGTATTGCCGCAGATAGCCGAGCTTTTTGAGCTGCTTTCTGTCCTTCGGATCGCAAATTTTGCCGAGTAGCTCGCAGGCGCTCTTTTTAGCTCAAGCAACTCATAAACGTCCACGAGTACTGGCTTTGCTTCCCTTTCACCGCATTTTTCGAGCTCGTCTTTGAACTCATACAGCGCCAAAATGCTCGCCGCTCCGCCGTCAGAATCCCAAAACGCCTTTTGAAGCGCGATATATCTTTCTCTAAGCTTATCCATTTCGGCTCCTAAATTTTAAAATTTGCCCGCTAAATTTCAACCGTCAAAATTTGATCCATTCAAAATTTTGCCCGCCGCGATGCGTATTTCGGCTCGCTAAATTTCAAAGCTCAATCCCTTTGCCGCATCTTAAATAGCTCTTCAAGCGGGTTATTCTTTAAGCCTGAAATCTCCTCGATGCTTCCTTCAAAGGCGATTTTTTGATTATCCACGATCAAAAACCTATCCAAAATGTCAAAGATACTATCCACGTCGTGCGTGACCATCACGACCGTGACGCCAAGGCTGTCTCTAAGCTCGCAAACAAGCCTATCAAGGGCTCTGGCGCTGAGCGGATCAAGCCCTGAGTTTGGCTCGTCCAAAAATAAAATTTCAGGGCTAAGTGCTAGCGCTCGAGCCAGTGCTACGCGCTTTTTCATACCGCCGCTAAGCTCGTTTGGCCTAAGCGCGGCGGCCTCCTTCTTAAGCCCCACCTTTTGGATCCAAAACATCGATAGCTCATCTATCTCGCGCTCGCTAAATTTAGAGTATTCGCGTAGCAGCACGCCTACGTTTTCAAGCACGCTCATCGAGCTGTAAAGCGCGCCGAACTGAAACATCACGCCGCATTTTAGGCGGATCTCGTTTTGTTCCGCCTCGTTCGCGCGCCAAATATCGCGTCCGAAAATTTTAATCTCGCCGCTTTGCGGGCGCTTTAAAAATATGAGAGTTTTCATTAACGTCGTTTTTCCGCTGCCACTGCCGCCTAGGAAGCCGTAAATTTCGCCCTTTTTGACGCTAAAGCTTACGCTATCGTGCATAACGCGCGATCCGTACGCTGTAGTAATATCGCGCGCGACTATAATTTTAGAGGTTTCGCCGGATTGTATCTGTTCGCTCATAGCCCGATCTCCGAAAATAGAACCGCAAAGACCGCATCGATCGCGATGACCCAAAATATCGCATTTACGACGCTGATCGTGGTGTATTCGCCGATGCTTTGGGTATTTCCTTTTACTTCGAAACCCCGCATGCAGCCGATGATAGCGATGAATGCCCCGAAAAAAGGCGCCTTTATCATGCCGACTAGAAAGTGCCTGAACTCAACCGCGGATTTAAATCTATTTAGATAATCGCTAAAAGGGATCTCTAAATACGCCTCGCACACGATCATCTGAGCAAAAATACTTACCGAATCTGCGATAAAAATGACTAGCGGCATGATTAGTACCATCGCGATAATGCGCGGCATCGCAAGAAAATAAAACGGATCAAAGCCCATCGTCCTCATCGCATCGATCTCTTCTGTGATCTTCATCACGCCGATCTGTGCCGTAAAGCTCGAAGCCGAGCGACCCGCGATAACGATAGCAGCGATTAGAGGCGCTACTTCACGGAGCGTCAAAGCACCCATTATATCGATGATATAGATGCTGGCGCCAAATTTAGAAAGCATATCCGAGCCGATGTAAGCAAGCACGATGCCGATCAAAAATGCCGTCAGTGAGACGATGAAAAGCGCGTCTATGCCGCTATCTTTGATGAAATTTACGGTTTCTTTGAAGCGGAATTTCATCGGATGAATTACAAAAGCCGCGAGTTTAGAAAAAAACTCGCCTAAAAAGCTTGCAAGGCTTAGCAAGCCTAGAATTCCAAGATGGCAATAAAGTCCGATCTGCGCTAAAAAATTTAGCCTACGAGACTCGGGTACGTAGCTAAAATCGATCGTTTTATCATCCATAAAGCTTAAAATTTTGGCGGCTTTGCAGCTATCCTCCACAAGGCTAACCCGCTTGCCGGCAAGGGCGTTTTTGATCATCAGCGCCATGAAATAGTCTAAATTTGAAATTTCGCTTAAGCTTAGCTCCAGCTCGTTTAGATTTTTTACCGCTTTTTTTAGTGCAAGCAGCTGCGATCGCGAGCTTTTGTAGTTCCACTGCCCGCGTAGCGATAAGGTGTTTTTCCCGCCCGAGCTTTCGAGCGAAAAGGCTAAATTCCGCAAAAATTTCTCTCCAAAATCAAAAAATAGGGGAAATTATAATATAATCAACCTTGGCATTTTATAAAATTTAATGGAGATTTATGCTCAGAGGCTTTTTTACAAATAGCGCAGGCACGCTGGTTTCGCG
>CAUVFI010000047.1:0-6625 GCA_963551055.1 uncultured Campylobacter sp.
CCGCCGACCAATCGTATGCCGCCCGCTCTTTGAAAACCGAAGCGTAGGCGTAGCCGAGGATTTGCCCGTGTTTTAAATTTACGCCGCTTTGCTTTGTCGCGACGATTAAATTTACGCCATTTTGTTTCGCGGCGCTTGTGCAATCTCGCGCTTCGTCTGCGGGCAAAATTTCACTCTCTGCGCCCGCCGCGCTCGCAGAAATTTTAAAATTTTCATTCCGTTCGTCGTCCGCGCATGCCGCCTCATCGCTTACGTAAGCGAGTAGATAGGGGTATCTTTGCAGCGTCTGCTCGATGCGCTCCGCAAATTCCGCGGCGCTGGGCACGTCGTATTCGAAGCTGATCGCCGTTTGCTTTACGTAAGGCGCGTAAATTTCAAGCAGCGCCTCTGCATCTTGCGGCGTTGCGAGCCGCAGTTTTATCAGCACCCGGTCTCCTTTAAATTTAGCCGTTTTTGCATAATTTCAGTTTTAAGCTTATCTAAATTGGCCGCCGCGACCGGCTTTTAAATTTAGCGGGAATTTTATCTCGCGCGCAAAACGGCTAAATTTCAGAGGCATGTTTGAGCGCGTAAATTTTAAAATTTAACCCGCGCCGTTTATTCGCTAAAAAGTCGCCAAAACTCGGGCGCAAATTTCGTCGGCGCAAATTCTATGATCTCGTATTTTGCGACGCCGTTTTGAAAGAACGGATCTTGCGCGATGATCTCATCAAGCTCCGCGCGGTCTTTGGCGTTGATTAAGATGATGCCGCCGGTGCGAGGGACTTTGCGCCCCGAGCAGATAAATTTATTTGCCGCATAAAATCGGTCTAAAAACGCGTTGTGCTCGTTGATGAAGCGATCGATTTCGCTAATTTCTTTAACGTAGGTGAGGTTTGCAATAAACATTTTGATCCTTTGTGAGATTTGAAGCGCGATTTTAGCATAAAATTCCAACGGATAAAATTCCCACTGGAATTTTCGCGCGCTACGTTATAAAAAATATCGGCGAAATTCCGATTATCGCGCATGCAAGTGCCGCGTATCGAAGCTTAATCGCAGCAAGCGCGCAGATGTTTGCGAGCGCGAAAAGAAGCGGCGAAATTTGCGCCTGAAAGCTCGGTAGAGCAAAGTTTAAAAACGCAAGCAGCGGCGTATCGAGCGCGCCGCCAAGACCTAATAGATGCAAAAATATGCTTAGCGGATAAAAGATTACAAACACGTATCCCAGAGGCATGACGCTAAGCTGCTGCAACGAAGCGGTCGGGAAGAAATAATAGACCGCTACGTTCATGCTGAGCCAAACGTAGAGGTTGAAAAGTATGACGTTCTGCCAGAGCTTAAATTTAGGCGCGAAGTGGTGCAGGTAGAGGAAGATATACAGCACGCCGAGGCAGGAGAAATAAAATCCGATCGAAAAGGCTAGGTGCGGGAAAAACGCGAGCAGAAGCGCGATCGTTAGAAAGAGGTTTGTAAATTTAAGTACGTAGAAATTTCGCATCGCAAGGTAAAACCCCACGCAGCACATCGCAAGCGAGCGCAGAAAGCTCGGCGTAAAATCAAGCACGAAGAGATACCCGCTCATCAGCACGATCACAAAGACGCTAAGATCGCGCTTGGCGCTGCGATACGGAAAGTAGCGATCCTGAAAGTAGCGATATATCGGCATTGCGAGCAGAAAGACCGTGCTAAAGATAATGCCCAGATGAAAGCCGCTGATCGAGATGATGTGCGCTATGCCCCAGTTCGTCACGCTAGCGCGCAGCGGTTTTGAAATTTCGGTCGCAAA
Source organism: uncultured Campylobacter sp. (assembly GCA_963551055.1). Taxonomy (GTDB): domain Bacteria; phylum Campylobacterota; class Campylobacteria; order Campylobacterales; family Campylobacteraceae; genus Campylobacter_B. The sequence continues at coordinate 1,769 of CAUVFI010000047.1, forward strand.
ATACAGCGCGGAGTAAAGATCCGCCGTCATCTCATTTTCGTGCTGGGCTCGGACGAACTCTATGGCGCGCCATTTTGCTCCAGAGGGCGCGGTCTCGGCTGAAATTTTAAAATTTGGCGCGTAAAAGCGCTGCTTTAAAAAATCTAAAAATTTTACGTTTTTCGTTACGATGCCGATATTTACGCGCGCGAAGCGGTGAAATTCCCGCCCGAGCCCAGCAGTCGTGTAGAGGGTGAAATCCGCCGTTTTGAGCTTTAGCACCGTGTAGGTGCGGCCGCGCTCGTTCGTTTTGGCGTAAGCGTTTAAAATTTGCGCGTCGTAAAAAGCGTAGTTTTTCGCGCGAAATTCTTTGAATTCATAAAATTTCAGACCTAAGTTTATCGATAAAATTCCAAGCAAAATGAGCAGAAAGTATAAAATTTCGCGTTTAGAGTAAAAGAGTTGAAGCTTCACGGGCGGTATCTAAGTTCGCGCGACGGAATTTTAAAAGCTCGCGCGCGGCGAAATTTTAAAATTCCAAAGCTTTATGTCGACCGCCTCGCAAAAACCGGGCGGCGCGGCATAAAATTCGGTCTTAGCACGAATAGTTCGTCGCAAACTCAAACGGCGTAGGGCGCGCCTCGTAAGGCCAAACCTGCGTTTCAAATTTGAAATGCTGATAGGTCTCGATAAAAAGCTCGCTCATTATCGGGCGCAGATACTCGTTGTCGCGGATCACCGCCTCTAGGCTGCCGCGAAGCGTGTGCGGAAGCTGCTCGATGCCGCGCTCGCGGATTTCATCCAGGTGCAGTTTGAATAAATTCTCATCCATCGGCCCGACCGGCTCGGTTTTGTTTTTGATACCGTCAATGCCAGCCATCAGCATCGCCGCAAATGCCAAATACGGGCACGCGGTGCTATCGGGGAAGCGCATCTCGGCGCGCACGGAGTTCTCGCCGCTGCCGTAAGGGATACGGATCGAAGCCGAGCGGTTTTGGCTCGAATAAGTTAGAATCGACGGCGCCTCAAAGCCCGGGATTAGGCGCTTATAGCTGTTGGTGCTCGGGTTCGTAAACGCCGCGACGCTGCGCGCATGCTTTAGCACGCCGCCGATATACCACCTCGCCGCGTCGCTTAAATTTGCGTAGTTGCCCTTTTTGTAAAAGGTGTTTTTGCCCTTTTTCCAGATCGATTGGTGCACGTGCATTCCGCTGCCGTTATCGCCGTAGAGCGGCTTTGGCATAAAGGTCGCGGTCTTGCCGTTTAGGTGCGCGACCATCTTTACGACGTATTTGTATTTTTGCACGTTGTCGGCGGCCTCGACGAGAGTGCCGTATTTGACGCCGATCTCGCCTTGTCCTTGCGCTACTTCGTGGTGGCAGATGAAGGTCTCAAGCCCGATCTGTTCTAGCACTTTTAGCATCTCGGCGCGCAGATCGACCATCGAATCGACGGGCTGGACGGGGAAGTAGCCGCCTTTTACGCCCGGGCGGTGGCCGCTATTAAAGCCGTCTTTGTAGTTTTTGCCGCTGTTCCAATGCCCCTCTTCGGTATCCACCTTAAACATCGCGCAGTTCATATCGTCGATGATCTTTACATCGTCGAAAACGAAAAATTCATTCTCCGGCCCGAAATAGCAGGTATCTCCAAGACCCGTGGTTTGTAGAAACTGCTCGGCTTTTTTAGCGATCGAGCGCGGGCATTTTTCGTAAAGCTCGTTTTTGTAGATATCGTAAACGTCGCAGATGACGATGATCGTAACGTCCGCGGTGAACGGATCCAAAAACGCCGTCCCTACGTCGGGCTTTAGCATCATATCGGATTTATCGATTGGCTGCCATGCCGCTACCGAGCTTGCGTCAAATGGAATTCCGTCGGCGAAGTCCTTCGGCAGGCGCTTGTAGTTGTAAGCGACGTGGTGCCAGGTACCCTTTAGATCGGTAAATCTAAAATCCACGAACTCGACCTCATTTTCATCGCAAAATTTAAAAAATTCCTTCACGTCATTAACAAATTTTCCCATATTTTTTCCTTTTTTCCGCCCGTATTCGGGCTAAATTTAACGGCGGATTTTAACATTATTTAGTTGAAATTCGACTTTATCTGCGCCGTTTTGCGCGCCGCGATTTTTAAAATTTCTTGCCGCCGAAGATTTCGAAATTTTAAAATTTCTCGCCGTCCGTGCCTTTTAAATTTAGCAGAGAGCGGCTGCCGTTAAAATTTACGCCAGATTTACAAACTCACGCTCGCGATTTTTGAAAACGGCGATCCGCTCGTAGCCGAACTCGCGCGCTTTGGCGTAAATTTTATCGTAATTTAGCGCCACTTGAGCTACCGAGTGCGCATCCGAGCTAAGCGTGATCGGCACGTCCGCATCCGCTAGCATCTGCAAAAGCGCGTCGCTTGGATAAATTTCATTTGCAGGCTTGCGAAGCCCCGCGGAGTTTAGCTCCACGACGATACCGCTTTTTTTGATCGCATTTATCGCGCCGCCCGCTAAAACTCTAATATCTTTTTTCGGAGTAAATTTAAAAATTTTAATCAGATCCATGTGCCCTAAAATGTCGAATTTGCCGCTTTTGCACAGTGCGCAGATCAGCGCAAAGTATTCGCGATAAACGTCGTCTATCTCGCGCCCGCTCCACTGATCTAAAAATTCCTCGTTATCAAAGCCCCAGTTGTTTAAAAAATGCACCGAGCCGATGAGATAATCAACCTCGCGCGCGAAAATCCGCTCATCCATTAGCTCTTTTTTCGTCATAAAATCGACCTCATATCCGAGTCGCACGTCGATCTTCTCGCTAAACTCATCCCGCAGATCCCTAATCATCCGCTCGTAAAGCTCCATCTGTTCGAAACTCATTCGGTATTTTTGATCGAAGTTCATCGGCGCGTGATCCGCAAAGCCGAAAATTTCTATGCCTCGTGCGATCGCCGCTTCCAAATACTGTCGCGGCTCGCCGCTAGCGTGGTTGCAAAGATAGGTGTGGTTGTGCAGATCGGCTCGCATCAACTGCTCCTTAAATAAAATTTTGGCTAAATTGTAGTAAAATCGCGCTTAAAAAATCACTAGGAATGTATTTGAAAAAACCCGAACTCTTAGCTCCTGCTGGGAATTTAACGAAACTAAAAATCGCCCTGGCTTACGGCGCGGACGCCGTGTATGCAAGCACCGGCTCTTTTTCGCTGCGCCAGCGAAGCGCGAAGGAATTTAGCAAGGAAAGCTTCGCGCAGGGCGTCGCGTACGCGCACGAGCGCGGCAAGAAGCTCTACGCGACCGTAAACGGCTTTGCGACCAACGGTCAGCTAGGAAACATCGAAAGGCATTTGGGATTTCTTCGCGATCTGCGCGTGGATGGAATTTTAATCGCCACTTTGGGCGTTGCGAGCCTCGCGCGAGCAGTAGCCCCCGAAATCCCGATCCATGTCTCTACCCAAGCTAACGTGCTAAATTATCTCGACGCGCAGGTTTGGGCAGAGCTGGGCGCCGTTCGCATTGTCGCGGCGCGCGAAATGACGCTCAAAGACGCCGTAGAGATCAAGGATAAAATTCCAAATTTAGAGATTGAAATTTTCGTGCACGGCTCGATGTGCTTCGCATACAGCGGGCGCTGTCTCGTAAGCGCAGTGCAAAGCGGGCGCTTCAGCAACCGCGGAAGCTGCGCGAACGACTGTAGATTTAACTACGAGCTTTATGCGAAAAATCCCGAAACCAGCGCGCTTTTCCGCTTGCAAGAACGCGAAGGGGAGGGCACTTTCGTAATGAACGCGAAGGATCTTAGCCTCATTTCGCACGTGCAAAAGATCATGCAAACGGGCGCGATCGACAGCTTCAAAATCGAAGGGCGCACCAAGAGCGAATACTACGTCGCATGCGCCACAAATGCTTATCGCGCGGCGATCGACGATGCCGCGAGCGATAAATTTGAGGCCGGTGTTTACGAGCGCGAGATCGCGACGCTTAAAAACCGCGGCTTTAGCGACGGATATTTGATAAAGCGCCCGTACGAGCGAGAGGATACGCAAAATTTAGACCGCAGCATCGAGCTTGGTACGCATCAGGTTTGCGCGATCTCGCAGGACGGCGAGTTTATAAACGTCAAGGATAAAATTTTACCCGGCGTTTCGTATGAAATTTTTGCTCCGCGCGGCTTTAAAATTTGCGCTTGCGATAATGAAATCGGCGAAATTTTTGAGCTTGACGGCAAGCCATATTTGAAATTTAAGAAGCTGCAAAGCCGCAGCGGTAAGGAATTTAGCGAGATTCACAGCGGCAATCTAAATGATATTAAGCTGCCTGCGAAGCTCGCGGAGTTTTGCTTTTTAAGAAAGGAGATAGAATGAAATTTGTTTCTATAATAATGGGCTCAAAGAGCGATTACGAGGTCGTTTACGAGGCGGCTAAAATTTTAAACGAATTCGGCGCGCCGTACGAGATGATCGTATCTTCGGCGCACCGAAGCCCCGCTCGTACGGCTAAATACGTCGCAGACGCCGAGAAAAAGGGCGCGCAGGTTTTCATCTGCGCGGCGGGCATGGCGGCGCATCTTGCGGGCGCGGTCGCTGCGAATACGACCAAGCCGGTGCTGGGCGTCCCGCTCGGCGGCAGCGCGCTTAGCGGCGTAGATGCGCTGTATTCGACCGTGCAGATGCCTGCGGGTATCCCCGTCGCGACGCTTGCGATCGGCAAGGCGGGTGCAAAAAACGCGGCGTATCTGGCGGTGCAAATTTTAGCTTTAAGCGACGAGGTGCTAAGCTCGAAGCTAAAGGCGGATCGCGCCGCAAAAGCGGAGGCGCTAAAAAAGGACTCCGAGCAGATTGAAGTGCTGCTTGAGGGCTAGGCTTTGAAAATTTTAAAATTGCGCGAGAGCTTTGAAA
>CAUVFI010000048.1:0-6613 GCA_963551055.1 uncultured Campylobacter sp.
CCCGCCTTTAGGCTTTTTACTACGCTTTTATCGAAAGGTGCGGTAATTCTTTTAACTTCTGACATGATTTCCTCCTTATAGTTCAGCGTCGGCATGGCGAGCCGCGTGGCAGTTGATATTAACGGCGACCGGAAGCCCGGCGATGTGAGTCGGATACCACTCTACATTTACCTTAACGGCGGTATTTATGCCGCCCAAACCTTGCGGACCGACGCCCGTAGCACGCGCCATCTCCAGCAGCTCATCCTCTAGCTTGGCGTAGCGCTCGTCGGGATTTCTGCTGTCGATCGAGCGAACCGCGGCTTGCTTGGCTAAAAGCGCCGCCTTATCCATCGTGCCGCCAATACCGACACCTACGACCATAGGAGGGCAAGCGTTAGGACCTGCGTATTTGACCGCCTCTAAAAATACCTTTTTTACCCCCTCGATGCCGTCTGCGGGAACGAGCATTTTTAGCACCGATTTGTTTTCGCTGCCAAAGCCTTTTGGGGCTACTTTTATCTTAAGCTTGTCGCCGGGGATGATGCGGGTATTGATGACCGCAGGGGTATTGTTTGTGGTGTTTTTACGCTCAAAAAGCGGCTCTGCGACCACGGATTTACGCAGATAGCCGCCTACGTAGCCGTCCGCAACGCCTGCGTTGATAGCATCCTCCAGATATCCACCCTCGATATGTACGTCCTGACCGAGTTCGACAAAAACCACCGTCATACCGGTATCTTGGCAGATCGGTGCGACCTCTTTTGCCGCCAAATCGGCATTTTGTAAGAGCTTGCCTAAGATATCTTTGCCGATGGGCGAAGTCTCGTTCTCGCGCGCTTTCTCAAATGCCGCGCGCATATCTGGCGTGACTTGATAACAGGCTTTTTTGCAAAGCTCGCTGACTACTTTGGTAATTTCATCCGCTTGGATCGTTTTCATGATCTCTCCTTGTATTGAAATTTTAATGGATTATATTCCGTTAAACTAAAAACTTAGTTTAAAATTTTATCTTCATTTAATAAATTTTAACAAAAGGCTAGAAAATAAGCGGTTTTTAATCTTTTTATAATAAAATACCACTTTTCGAATTATCAAATACTAAAAATTTTGCGAAGAAATTTTAAAATCAAGGAAACCTATGAAAAAGAAAACTCTTGTGCTGCTAGTGGGCGCTTGTGTGCTTATAGGAATGATACTTTCTCTTGGGATTGCGGAGATGGTTCACCTTACGGGCACCGATAAATTCTGCGTATCCTGTCATACGATGCAGCCGATGGCAAACGCATTTCACAACGATGTTCACGGCGGCAATAACCCGCAAGGTTTCAAAGCCGATTGCGTCGCCTGTCATGTCTCTCATGAAAATACCTTTATGTATCTTTGGACCAAAGCTCTAACCTCCGCAAATGATGTCTACAAGACGGTCTTTACTGACGCAGATAAGATCGATTGGCAAGAAAAACGCAAGGAGCGAAATCATTTCGTTTATGAAAGCGGCTGCCTGAGCTGTCATCGAAATTTAAAAGAGCAGAATAATCAAGTAAATAAAGCCTGGCTCGCGCATAGGGATTATTTCGCGGGCACTACCGGCAAAACCTGCGTGCAGTGCCACGAAAACGTCGGCCACAAAAATATGGGTATAGAGATCACCAAATATTGGGATAAATACAACCGAGAAAATAACAAAACCAAGTAAAGGAGAAGCAATGCTAAAAAAAGTCGCTATTTTAATAGCCTGTATCGCATCGTTTGCATTCGCAGAAATGCCCGCGCAGCATGCGAATATGTCCGCGTCGGACGCGAACGTAAGCAATTCTGTAAACGTTAGTCTTACGAAGAATTTAAAGGTAAATAGGCAGCTTACGCCGCTAGCTAGACGCTGCGTCGAGTGCCATGCCGAAAAAACTCCGGGCGTCGTTGCGGATTGGAAGATGAGCCGCCACGCTCACGTAGGCGTTAGCTGTACCGACTGCCACTCGCAGCCAGCAGATAGCCCTATGGCAGCTAAAGAGCCGCATCCGAAAGACACAGACAATCATATTTCGGTACTAGTTAGCCCAAAAACCTGTGCCAAATGCCACAGCAACGAGGTTAAAGAGTTTGAAAACAGCGGTCACGCAAGAGGCGCTATGCAAATGCAAGCCAACAAAGGAATAGTTGATCTAATGTATCACTACGAAGGACGTGATATCCCTGATCTTAAACATGCACCTGATATTACCGGCTGCTCTCAATGCCACGGTAGCGTCGTTAAAATGGATGAGCATAACAAGCCTACCAAAGAGACCTGGCCCGTTTACGGCATCGGTACGGTTTATCCGGACGGTAGCGTAGGCGGATGCAAATCATGCCATTCTGGTCATAAATTTTCGATTGCTGAAGCTCGTAAGCCTGCTGCTTGCGCATCTTGCCACTTAGGACCTGATCATCCGGATATCGAAATTTACAATAACTCAATGCACGGACACGTATTTAACGCTGAAGGCAATGAGTGGAAATTCGATAGCGCTCCTGGTACTTGGGCGGTTCCTGATTACCGCGCCCCTACATGCGCGACCTGCCATATGAGCGGCGGTGTTGGCGATTTAAACTCCACTCACAACGTATCTCAACGCTTGAAGTGGAATTTGTGGCAGCCTAAGAGCAATCTACGCACCGGCGGTAATGAGACTGCGGTAAGCGAGTTCTTAAATACCGGCAAACTAAACGTCGGCAATCCTTTGGCAGGTAACCTAAACGGTCCTGAGGCGGCACGTGCCGAGATGAAGCAAGTATGCAAAGAGTGCCATGCAAGCACCCATACGAATAATTTCTTTGAGGTGGGCGATAAGCAGGTACTTCTATATAACGTTTACAACGACGAAGCGACTAAGATGCTAAAAGAGCTTAAGGAAAAGAAACTTCTAAAAGACGATCCTTGGGCGGATGCGTTCCAGCGAATCTACTATGTTTCATGGCACCACGAGGGTCGCAGAATGCGCCAAGGCGCGCTAATGGGCGGACCTGATTATTCGCATTGGCACGGCGTATTCGAGGTCAAAAATGACATCAGAGAGATGCGCGAAATCTACGAGCGCCGCATCAAAACCGGCAAGATCGAGGAATAATCCTTCTTAGTCTGCTAAATTTTGCCGGACTAAACAGATCAAGCTTGTAAGCCCCTGCACTTCGCAGGGGCTTTTTTGTTTGGATAAAATTTTGGAATTTTATTTTGTAATCCGCGCAAAGCCCATCGAAAATCGCCCCTAAAAGCCACTTACAAAATCACTATCTAATTATTTAAGATTATTGAGAATTTATGACGGAAGTAGCTGATAAATTAGAGTAAATTTATCTCTTTGCAATCCAAAATTAGCTACAATCGCACATATCATTTAAAAGGAATTTTATGGACAAGCAAACGGCATTAGACTTTTTGAGACTTCATCAGCCGATGCCTGCGCAGCTTTCGGATCAGCTCGCGGCAGAGTTTCGCGCGGTACGGGAGTTTTTGCGTGATAATCCCTGCGACGAGGCGCTTGAGCCTCTTTTGCGCTCGCTAAACGAGGGCGACGGCGCAGGTGAATATCCGCTCGTGGACGAGGTGCTCGGTGCGGCGGACGATGCTGCTGCGGTAGCTGCGATTAGAGCGGTCTTGGAAGATCCGAGCACGGGCAGCGGAGCGCGATTTTGGGCGACGCTTTTTAGCGTGAGCTTCGTCCGTAAGGAGCTCATCGCAAGCCTGGAGACATCGCTTAAATACGCAAACGATGATTTGATCGAGCTTACGAAGGAGCAGATCGAAATGTTTAAGCAGCTGACGTAAAGCTAGCTGCGTAACTTATAGTTGCGCCTTACTCGCCAGATTGTGCTGTTACAAAGCAAATCTAAATTTATAAAAATCGGCTTAATCGAAGGCTGTTTTTAAATTTTAAAATTTTGCGGTCGCTTAAAATTTTTTAGAGGCTACGATTACGAAAGAGACGCACTTTATTTTCTATGGGCTGTGACAGGCGCCCTGTGCGAGGGTTGCTATCGGCAAAGATATAGCGTCGCCGCTAAGTGCGAGCGGCGCAGGCACCGAGAGATATGCGCCTAGGCAAGGGTAGAAATTTCACGGCGTCGTTTGAAGTAAAATTTTAAATCTGTGGGCTTGTGATAGAATTTAAGTCGTAATAATGAAGCAGAATTTAATATGCGGCGAGTTCGCCGCTGAAATTTTAAGATTACGTCGCGCAGTGACGAGATTTTGCTCGGTGCAATCCGTACGAAATTTTAAGCCGTAAAGATAAAGCGGAATTTCTCATACGTGATTTTTTTTAGACGAAATTTTAAGTAATGAGTTTGAGGGGGAATTCTGAGGCGAGAGTTAGATTATAAACTAGCACCGTCGGTAGAGGATACTGCGCCTTTTTGCGGGCTGAGAACTCCTACCGCACGGCAAAGAATTTTGCGCCATTTCGCACTACAGCTACGGACCTCGACCACGCAGTGAGCAAGGCTGCGCTATGCGACTAAGGATGTTGCGCATTTCATAAGCGATCTTGTAGCGAGATTAGATTATGAGTCTCGGCGTGCGACATAGGAATTTGGGCAGGTGCGATCCGCGTGGGATTACACGGCGCAGATTTTGCGCCTCCATCTGCACCGCCAAAAAATTCTACCGAGCGGAGTTGTGATCTAGAAATTTTGCGGCGGCATGAAATCTCCTAGCGCGGATTTTGAGCTTGCGCAAAATTTCGCACCGCTAGCATGTGAGAGACCTGAAATTTTAAATTGCATGTCGCTTTTAAATTTTAAACTTATGAATTTGACCCGCACTTACTTTTAAATCCTAATTCCACGCCATGTTTGGCGATGAAATTTTAAAATTTCATCGCGCCAAGAGCAGCTCGATCAATCGGCGGACGCAGTTAAAAATTAAGTATAGATAAAATGCATCGGCGCGCGTGAAGCGGAGTTAAATTTAAATTGCGGGCGAAATTTTAAAGCGTGGCTTGGATCGTTCTCGGGCATCCGGTTTTGGCTCTAAAATAGTTAAATTTAGCGCTAGCGCCTGCGGAGCTTCGGCTACCTGATTTTTGCGGTGCCGAAGCAAAGCCCGTTTTCGTTGCACTGCATATTTTCTATCTGCGGATCCTCGCTTTCGCCGCAAATTTGAATCATCTGATGCGACGCCTCGTCCATTTTAGGCTCGCTACAATGCGAAACGCCTGGCTTTGGATGCTCAGGATTTGAGCAAGCGCATACAAACAGCGCTGCGCAGGCGAATAAAAGAGTATTTTTCATTTTAAATCCTTTTTAAAAAATTTCGTAATTTTATCTTTGCAAAACTGAAATTTTACGGAATTTAAAGCGTTTCGGATAAATTTAATGTATCTGCTTTTGCAAATATAAATTTTCTAAATTTCACGTTAGATACGAAGAGGCGGCGTGCGAGGCGAGATTAAAATTTAATATTTGTGAGCGAGTTTTAAGACGCAGCTCAAATCGTTTTGCGGAAAGACATAAGATTAAAGATTTGCCTAATCCTGTCTATCGTTTTAAAATTTTTTACTAAAAGCCGCTAGAATTGCGCTTTTTAAACCAAAATAAGGATAAAATATGTCAATGACGAATTACATGGAACTTTTGATGGCAAATCAGCCGTGGAATTTGATTTTATTTATGGCGGTGCCGATGGGCTTAGCAGAAGCGATAGTAGCGAGCGAATTTTTTAGCTTGTACCGCGCGAAGGAGGGCTCTTTGGCGCTAAAAATCAATAGATGCCTTAGCATCATTCTCGGCGCTTATTTTACGATATTAATCATTTACGTAGCGGTTAAAATTTTGCCCGCTATTCATTTACGTGGCGCTGCGGACACCTTAGCTTTGGCGGCATACGTAGCGGCGGCGCTGCCTGCGCTGGTGCTGCTACTTTTAGAGCTAGGAGTTATCGCAAAAGGAGCGGAATTTAGAGCTAGGCTTAAATTTCATTTCTTGGCGCTGATTGTATTTTTGGTGTTAGGACACGTCGCGATGATTTTTGGAATGACCGATCCAGGTGTGAGCGGCATGGATCATTCTATGATGAATCATGGCTCGATGGAGAACATGGATCACGGCGGCATGGATCACTCAAAGATGGAGCATTCACATTAACTTTAGCATGCCCGGCTTGGGCTAAATTTTAAAATTCTATCCCGCCGAGCTGCGGAGCTGAGATTTTATGTTTTAATTGCCTTTAGTCTACAAAATGCATATGTAAGCCCCTCTAAAATAGAATTTTACCGCCTTTCATATGCCGCCTGCGAGGCGGTAAAATTTAATATTAAGCTTATCGCCCCACCTTTTTATGTTCTTGTGATCTTTTAAGCCGACTTATGTAGGCGCAAAGCTCGCACATAGGCGGTTTGAGGTTTAAATTTGCGTGCAAACCGCTTTGGTATATTTTTTAACGTTAGTTTAATGCTAAATTTATATAATTTAAGCAAGTTATATTTTAAGAGACAATTAAGAGTAAAAAGTGCTAAGCTTGGAGGCGAATAGAGTATGCAAGATTACGAATTATTGGACGTTTTGTCCAATAAAAGGGTTCTTTGCCTAGAGGACGAGCCTGGGATTTTAAAAAATATAACCGAATCGCTACAGCTGTTTTTCGGCGAAGTAGTGG
>CAUVFI010000049.1:0-6526 GCA_963551055.1 uncultured Campylobacter sp.
TCGCCCTGCGTGACGCGGCGCTCCATGCGCGTGAGCTTGTCTATGCAGCCGTAGCAGTTATCTAGAAAGCCCCGTACGCCCTGCTTATCCTCGTCTGCAAGCTTGCCCTCGTCTCTGATCGAGCAGGCGCACATTATCGCCGCGTACGAGCAGATCGCGCGAGCGATAACCTCGTCCTTTTCGCGCGGAGTGATCTCGTCCGTCTCGTATCGCAGCGGCAGATGGTCAATGTACGGCACGCCCTGCGATTTTAAAATTTCGATGCTTATATCCTTGCGCTCCTGCGCGGTCTTGCCGATCTTTGCGGTGTTTGTGCTATTTTTGCCGCCTTTTTTGAAAAAATCTGAAAATGCCATGAGCTCTCCTTAAAATTTTAAAAGTATTTTAAAACAATCGCGCAAAATTTCAGCTTACGGCGGCGGGACGGATTTTTTAAATTCAAACTCAAACCTCGAGCTTTGCAAATCGAACGTAAATTTCACGCTGCGTTACGAATTTATGCGGCGCCACGCAGGATCGCCCGTGCCTGCAATGAAGCCTAATGTGGCGTCTGAGTGGATACGTTCATAGTGGCTAAACGCTTAAATTTGCAGGCGTTTTAAATTTATAGCCCTTTGTGAGCCATCTGCGGCAAGCGGCGCAAACTAGTGGCGGCGAAGGCGGCTTTGAGATCGTGCGGCTTACGATGCGCCGGAGCGATTTTTGCTTATATGGACGCCCTTGTGCGAGCGATGCCGCCTTTTCTTGCATAATAAAGCCGTTTAAACGGGAAAACGATTAAATTCTAAAGCCGCGCGTGATCCAAGCGGTGCTTTTTTGCGTAGGCGCCGCCTTTGCTCACGCTAGCGATGCCGCCCGTTTACAGCGTTGTAATATTCGGCAGTTTGTCGTCGTTTGGATCAAATTTTAAAATTTTACCGTCCACGCAGCGCTTCGCGTAAAAATAATCTTTGTAAAAAGAAGCGCCGCAGCTAAGCCCGCGACCGATCGCTTCGTCGTTTTTGAGTTTATTTCCGGAGAAAATTTTACCAAGTAGCCGCGCTCAGATTTTTTGCGACGAGTCGCAGCGCGATCATCTCTATAGCTTCTTGCGTCTCTGCTCGCCCGTGCCTTCTATGATACTTCGATACATATCGTCGTAAAATACCTTTGCGGGCAATTCAGGCTCTTGCGGCGGTTCGGACGAGATAAAAAATTTGAAACTTTGCCCCCGATCGCTTAAGTTTCGGCGGCCGTCCGCATCGATTTTTACGGCACTATAAGCGCCGCCGCTTTTTTGCACATATACCGTCCCGCCGCAATCAGCGAGGATGCTCGCGATGTATGGGATAAAATCGCTAAGCGGCATAAGAAGGTGAATGTAGGGCATTTTGCCTCCGTTTTTAAATTTATGCTTTGCGGTCGCGGCGATCGCGCGTCGCTTTAAATCGATGTTGATCTTTTGATCGCGCGCGTCCGCATAGGTAGCGCGCTTTGCCGCGTAAATTTAAAAAGCGGCGCCCGAATTTAGCCGAGCGCCGCAACTGAAATTTAAGCGATTTGCGTATTCAAACGAAAGGCGTGATCAGGCGCACCTATCGGTTAAATTTGAGCGGGTGCAATCAATACTTAAACGAGCTTCCCGGCTCGATCAACTCGACCTTTTTGTTGTAGTTCATCTTTAGCACCGCAGCAGGCCCTAGCACGGTCGCCTTCTCGCCCTCAAGCCAAAACGCCGTGCCCTCCGGCATCGCGTACACCGTCGATTTTTGATTAGCGATCAAAAATTCCTCCAGCCTCTCCTCTCTGCTCTCGCCGTTGTGCCCCACAGGCTTGCCCGAGATGAAGTGCGGATTGATCTGGTGCGGGAAGATGTTGAAGGTATTAAACGACTCAGGCTCGATGATCGGCATATCGTTCGTCGTCATCATCGTAGCGCCCGCGACGTTCGAGCCCGCGCTCCAGCCGATATACGGCGTGCCGTCCTCGACCATTTTGCTAATCAGAGCGATGAGCTCGTTTTCGTACATATCGTGCACGAGCTTGAAGGTGTTGCCGCCGCCTACGAATATGCAATCCGCGCTCGCGACCTCCTTCGCGGCGTTTTTAGCGTGATGGACGCCGACGATGTTTAAGTTTAAGCTCGCAAGCGCCTCTTTGACGCGCTTTTCATATTCGTCGTAGCTCCTGCGAAGGCTTGCGTAAGGGATGAAAACAATCTTTTTGCCCGCGAGGTTGTTCTCCTGCGCAAATTTACCGATCCACGACACCGCGTGCGATAGATACTTCGTGTCTTTGTAGCCCGAGCTTGAGAGCAGCAGCGCTCTTTGCTTGCTATGATCGCGCTTTGAGAGCTTAAACGCCTTTTCGCTCGCAACCAGTTCGCTCGTACCGAGCATCGCAGCGCCCGCCGCCAAAGCGGCTACCTTTAGTAGGTCTCGTCTTTGATTTTGCATCTTTTCTCCTTTAAATCAAAGTTGATATCTGTTTTGAAATTATATTCCTTTACATATAAAGAGAGACTGAATATTCGGTTTAAATTTCGCTTGCGCGAAGGCCTCGGCAAAGCAAAATTTTAAAACTACTAAATTTTGAAATTAGGCGAGGCGCCGCGTCGTAAAATTTTTAAAGCGCGGCTAAATTTAATAAAATTTACGTTTCGTCTTTCGGGGTATATGAGCCCGTATTGAAAAAATAGCATACCCCAAAAACTATTCCGCAAATCGGCGCTACGATTAAGACGTACAAAAATATATGAGCTGCGGCACCTTCCAATATCCCGGTAAAAATCAAGGTCGGATATAAAAGCAAAACTATGCTGGCAAAATTTTCGATCGTAAAGACCAACAAACTATCTCCTTGATCCTTGATAAAAAAGTTGCTGTATCGCTTAGTCTTAGTGTATTTCAAAAAACAGATCGTCGCACATATAGGCAAAACTATTATCGCGACATCACGAATATCTTTAAAAATTTTAGACGACGATTCTATACCGATATTCGAAAAAAGCGAATCAAGAAAAAACATTAGCATTAGCGAGAAATAGATGGTTGTAGCCGCCGACGAATAATACCCTATAATCACGCGCCTGATAAATCTATGCCTATCGTATCGCTTTTTTAAATTCTCGGGAATAGCGGCAAATTTCTCGTCCAGCTCTTTTATATGTGCTTGAAATTTTTCATCCACGGCTCGCTCCTTTTATAAAGCGCTAAATTTTAGAAATTATATCGAATTTAGCGCCGCAAAGTGGCTAAAATTAGGTCTAAATTTAAACGCCAAAGAGTATAATCGTACCATGGTTTTAACGCAAAATTTGATCTATGAAATTTTACCCTTGTGGAGGAGATCCCCGCGGGCAGGGTCGCTAGCTACGGACAGATCGCGCGCCTGATCGGGCTGCCCGCTCACTCGCGGCTCGTGGGGCGCGTGCTCTCGCAAGCAGAGCTCTACGGCGACTACCCGTGCCATCGCGCCCTTTATCACGCGGGCGCTTTGGCGGCGAGCTTTGCGGCTCAGCGCGAACTGCTAGAAGCCGAAGGCGTGGAATTTAGAGGCGAGCGCGCCCGTATGAAAAAGCACCGCTGGGAGTGCGAGTGAGCCTCTCTAAAAGCGCTAAATTTAAATGCTGCAAGCTCTTACAGTCGTAGCGATTTGAAATACGGTATTTCGATATTGCGCCACAAGAGCAGTGAAATTTAAATTTACTCCGATGGAGTTTGAAACTTAAAAACCTCGTAAATTTCTTTTGCCGTCTGTTCGTGCAAATTTACTCCGTTGGAGTTTCAAATTTACCGTTTTTTACGTAATTTCAGAGCCGTAAGCCTGCATAAATTTGCCAGATAAAAATTTTAAAATCGATCGATTGTCAAGGACCTAGCGTCTCGGCAGGCGGGTTCAAAATTTCATCCGTTTGGAACCTGCTAAATTTAAACCGGTTTTGAAATTTATGAAATTTAGAAAATTTAAAATTTACGCGGTTAAATTTCAAAACGGATCGGCGCCCCGTTAATACTGATGCTTTTGGGTCAAATTTCATGCGACTAAAATTTTAAATCTCGTAAGATTGGGAGCCTCTGCGAAATTTAAAATTGCGCCTTTACAACTAGCGATCTTTACGCGATGGCGTAAATTTAGGCGCGGATAATCAAGTCGTTGCGATCGGTAAAAGGCGCGCCAAACTAAAATTTTGCGCCGCAGCTCCGCGCCGCAAGCTTACGCTTTAGGCGCCTCGAAGCCCTTCAAAACCGTATTGTATACGCTCTCCTCATCGCAGTGGACAAGCAGCAGATCGCCCTCTTGCAGCACCGTCGAGCCGGTAGGTTTGATGTATTCGCCGTGCCGCCTGATTAGGATGACGAGGAAATCCTCCGGCAGCTCAAGCTCCGCTAAAATTTTATCGATCAGCATGCAGCCTGGATCCACGGTGTACTGGCGCAGCGTGCGATAAAAGATCGGCATATTCGAATTCGGCTCCGCGCTCTCCGGCTCCGGCGGCTCGCGCACGCCGCATCTATCCGCGGCGCGCTCTAGGCTCATTCCCTGTATCAGCACCGAGATTAGGACCATGAAAAAGACGGTGTTAAAGATAAGCCCCGCGTGCTCGATCCCCGCGGCGTACGGATAGGTCGCAAGCACGATAGGCACGACGCCGCGAAGTCCAACCCATGAGATAAAGACCTTCTCTTTCTTGCTGTATTTGGAGAACGCAAGCGATATGAATACCCCCAAAGGTCGCGCGACAAACATCAGCCACAGCGCCGTTACAAAGCCCATAAGCGCGACGGCGGGCAGCTCGGACGGGAAAACCAAAAGCTCCAGCGTGATAAACACCGTGATCTGCATAGTCCACGCTATGCCGTCGTGAAAGCCGATGAGGTTTTTCTTGTGTGCGAATTCCCGCTTATTGACGAACATTCCCGCGACGTAAACGGCGATGTAGCCGTTGCCGCCGAGCTTCATGCACAGCGTAAAAAGCAGCGCCACCCACGCCATCGAAAACACCGGATACAACCCCCAATGCTCGAGCCTTAATCTATTGAAAATCGACGGTAGCGCCCTGCCGAAGGCGTAACCCATAAGCCCGCCGATGAAAAACTGCTTGATTAGCAGCGTCAGCATATCAATCGCGCTCGGGCTTTGGTTTAGCGAGATGATCTATATGATCGTGACGGTCAAAAAGATCGTCATCGGATCGTTGCTGCCGGATTCGAGCTCTAGCAGCGGACCGAGATTGTTTTTTAGCGAAATACCTTTGGCGCGCAGTATCGCAAAGACCGCCGCGGCGTCTGTAGAAGAGATGATAGCGCCTAAAAGCAGCGCTTCAAGCCAGCTGAAGCCGAGCAGAATTTTAACCAAAACCGCCGTCGCGCATGCGGTGACCACCACTCCGAGCGTCGCTAAGATGATGCCGCTAGCCATTACCGGGCGGATCGATTTTAAATTCGTATCGAGTCCACCCGCGTATAACGCGTATAAAATATAAATAAGCGCGATCATACCGACGTCTTGAGTGATGCGGTGGCTCGTAAAATCGATGCGCAAAAGCCCGTCCGAGCCTGCGAGCATCCCCACTGCCAAAAATACGATGAGCGAAGGAAGTCCGAATTTGCCAGAGATCTTGTTAAGCACGATGCTTGCGATGAGTAAGATCGCGGCGAAGAGTAGAAATTTTTCCAAAAAGCGCTCCATAATTTTTTCAAGATTATAGCGAGTTTTCCCCATTTTTAGGTGGGTTTTTGCGATAAAATTTTATTGAACGAGCAGGGGCGAAATTTTAAATTTACTCCGCTAAAACAGAACTATTAATAAAACCCGCATTAGCTGCAAAATTTTATTTAAAAGCTCGGTTGGCTTGAGCTTTAAAATTTATGATTCGATAGATCGGCGAAATTTTATCGATTCGTTTAGGGCGGCGGATTGATATTGAAATTTTACGGAGCCGAGCCGCTTCGGTGAGCCGAGCCGCCTTTTAAAATTTAGAGGCGCAAGTTCGGCGCTTGCGAGCTTTGCGCGCAAAATCTAGATTTAAATTTATCGCGGGCGGATTATGGTTGAAATTTGATACCCGAAAATCGCTTCGGTTTTTAAATTTAATCGCTACCCACGCTTGTTTCGGTATCGATGGACGGGGTACTACGGTATAAATTTAATGCTCGCGACATCGCGGTTGAAATTTTATCGCGGCGCGGCATCTGTTTGCTTCCTGCAGGATACGGGCGCTGCTAACGCTATGGTGAAATTTAGAGCGCTGCTACGCCCTCGGGTTTAAATTTAATCGCCGCTTGCGTCTATCCTGCGCGCGGCATGGACGGATGGTTTAAATTTAATCGCTTCTATCGCGACTTGGCGCAAGCATTAAAATTTTACGATCTTTCAAATTTTGCCGCGCCGCTCATAAAGCGGTGCCTTTGGCGGGCGTGAAAAGCCCTCGCATATCGACGCCCCCTGGCTGCAGCAGCTTGATTTTTCTATCGATGCCGCCCGCGTAGCCCGTGAGGTTGCCGTGCGCGCCTATGACGCGGTGGCAGGGGATGATGATCGAGAT
>CAUVFI010000050.1:0-6433 GCA_963551055.1 uncultured Campylobacter sp.
GCGATTAAATTTAAAGAGGTCGAAGCGTTTTTTAAGGATAGAGCATGAGCGATTACGGACTAAATATTTGGGGGAATTCCAACTTCACGATAGATGGCGGCAAACTATGCCTAAACTCCGATTTCAAGCAGCCTTTGGTAGATATCATAAAAGAGATCCGCGCAGACGGCGTGCGAGGCCCGATACTGCTGCGCTTCCCGCACCTCATCAAAAAGCAGATCGTCGAAATTTACTCAAATTTTAACCGCGCTATTAAGGAGTTCGGCTACAAGGGAAAATTCCACGCCGTCTATCCGCTTAAAGTAAATCAATTCCCGGGCTTCGTTAGAAATTTAGTCGATATTGGCGAGCCTTACGGATACGGACTTGAGGCCGGCAGCAAGCCCGAACTGCTGCTAGCGATGGCGTATAATAACTACGGCGCACCGATTACCGTAAACGGTTTTAAAGATAAGGAGCTTATAAATATCGGCTTCATCGCCGCAGAGATGGGGCATAACGTAACGCTTACGATCGAGGGGTTAAACGAGCTTGAAACCATCATCGAAACGGCCAAGGAGCGGTTTGCACCAAAGCCTTTCATCGGGCTACGCATCAGGCTGCATAACTCCGGAAGCGGATTGTGGGCGAAAAGCGGCGGGATAAATTCCAAATTCGGCCTTACCTCGACCGAGCTTATAGAGGCGATAAACTTACTCAAGAAAAACGACCTCATCGAGCAGTTTACGATGATCCACTTTCATATCGGCTCACAGATTACAGAGATCCATCCGCTCAAAAAGGCCCTCATCGAGGCGGGTAACATCTACACCGAGCTTCGCAAAATGGGCGCAAAAAATTTAAAATCCATAAATTTGGGCGGAGGTCTTGCTATCGAATACTCCCAAGCCAAAGAAAGCTCCAGCCGCAACTATACGCTAAAAGAATACGCCAACGACGTAGTCTTCCTACTAAAATCGATCGCAGAGGATAAAAAAGAGGCCGAGCCGGATATCTTTATCGAGAGCGGCAGATACGTAGCCGCTAGCCACGCAGTGCTCGTGGCACCAATTTTGGAGCTTTTTACCCAAGAATACGCCGAAGAAAAGCTCACCTTAAAAAAGGATAATCCGCCGGTAGTCGCCGAGCTATACGATCTGTATAAAACTATAAAACCCTCCAATGCGCTAGAGTATCTGCACGATGCTATGTCGCACATGGAAAGCGTGCTTACCCTTTTTGATCTAGGATACGTCGATTTGATCGACCGCTCAAACGGCGAAATTTTAGTTCATCTAATAATGCGAAAGGCGTATGGAATTTTGGGCAACAAGCAAGAGTATAGCAATTTCTTAAACTCCCTAGGCAACGCCCAAGAACGCTATTTGGTAAATTTCTCGATCTTTCAAAGCCTGCCCGATTTTTGGGGCATCAAGCAGCACTTCCCAATCATGCCGCTAGAGAGGCTGGACGAGCGCGCCACGCTATCGGCGTCGATCTGGGATATCACCTGCGATAGCGACGGCGAGATAGAATTCGACAGCCAAAAAAATCCGCTATTTTTGCACGATTTTGATCCCGAAAAAGAGGAGTATTTTTTGGGCTTTTTCCTTGTCGGAGCCTATCAGGAGGTGCTTGGCATGAGCCACAACCTCTTTGCACACCCAACAGAGGCGACCGTGATTTTAAAAGATGACGGCGGCTTTGAGATCAAGGATTTTATCGAATCTCAATCGGTCATCGACATCTTGGAGGATATGGACTACGACGTAGTAGATATCCGCGAAAGCCTAAACGAGCGCGTCGAAAAATCAAATCTTATCGGAGATAAAGAGAAAAAGCATATCCTGGGTGAGCTATATCTGTTTTTAAACGACAATAGCTACTTAAAGACGATCAAATGAGTTTTTGGCAAATTTTAAAACAGGACTTCACCGAGCCCTTGCGCCAAGACCCCGCATGCAACAGCGTATTTGAGATATTTTTCTGCTATCCAGGCGTCTGGGCGCTAATAAATTACCGCTTCGCGCATTTTTTCTACGAGCGAGGTTTTAAGCTCATAGCTCGCGCGATTAGCGGACTTAGCCGCATAATCACTGCCGTAGATATCAACCCGGGCGCACAGATCGGCAGAGGAGTGTTTTTCGACCACGCCACGGGGCTTGTCATTGGAGAAACCGCGATCATCGGCGATAACTGTCTGATCTATCAGGGCGTCACTCTCGGCGGCGTGAGCTTAGAGCACGGCAAGCGCCATCCGACGCTGCAAAACGGCGTCGTAGTGGGCGCAGGAGCCAAAGTATTAGGCAACATCACCATCGGCGAAAATTCCAAAATCGGCGCAAATTCCGTCGTCGTAAAGGATGTCGCGCCAAACTGCACCGCCGTAGGAGTGCCGGCTAGAATTTTAGGAAGCTGTGAGAGCGATCCTTTGGCGCATAATAAAATTCCAGATATCAGCCAGGAGCTTATCAAATATCTCATCAAGCGTATCGAAATTTTGGAAGATTGCATCTGCAACGGCAGAAAAGATATCGCCGAAATGGACGAGGATCTAAATAAATTCTACGAAGAGTATCTAAAATCATTAAAATAAGAGGGTTAAAGTGAAAAAAGCTCTATTTTTTACAATTTTTGCTATTTTGTCGGCAAGCGGCAGCGATGCTAATAGCGCGAAAAATTCCGCGGACGACGTCAGAATAAGCCTAGTAAAAAGTCTATATATCAAGGATACCTATTTCGGCGATCACAAAAATGCCCTATCGGCTTCTTTCAGATCCGTGCTTATGCAAGATGAAGCATCTGCCGGCGAAGGTGAGGTAGGCTGCTTGGACTACGATCCGGTAATCGGCGGTCAAGATGTCTGCGACGATGCGAAATATGATTTTGAGCTAGGGCAGCGCGATACCGTCGTAGTAACTCAGACCTGCCCCTACGGCGCGCAGACGATAATCTACAAACTCGTCCGTAGCGGAGGCGATTATAAAATCGACGATATCTACAACCAAGACCCAAGTAGCGGCAGGGCTTTTAGCGTCAAAAATCAAATTTTAAATTGTCTAAACCAATCCAAGGAGCATCAATGAAATTAACACTTTCAAGTCGCGTAAGCAAGCTCGGCGAAAGCCTAACGATCGCAATCAGCACCAAAGCCAAGCAGATGAAAGCCCAGGGGCAAGACGTAGTAATCCTAAGCGCAGGCGAGCCTGATTTCGATACCGCAGAGGTCGCCAAAAAGGCTGTCATAGAGGCTATGGCTAAGGGCTGTGGAAAATATACGCCGGTTGCCGGCACGCCTGAAATTTTAAATTTAATCGCGCAGAAGCTAAAGCGCGACAACGGCCTAAATTACAGGCCTGATCAGATCATCACCAACGTAGGCGCCAAACACTCGCTATTTAACGCCTTTAACTGCATCTTAAACGAAGGCGATGAGGTTATAATACCGGCGCCTTATTGGGTCACCTACCCCGAAATTGTAAAATTCTGTGGCAGCAAGCCCGTCATCGTAGACACCAAGGCGGAAAACCGATACAAAATCACCGCCTCACAGCTCAAAGCCGCGATCACCCCGCGCACGAAGGCGCTGTGCCTTTTCAACCCGAGCAACCCCGCAGGCGCCGTATATTCGCGCGAGGAGCTGCAAGAGCTTGCGGAAGTGCTAAAGGGCACGGATATTTTAGTAATTGCCGATGAAATTTACGAAAAAATCGTCTTCGGCAAGAGTTTCATAGCCGTAGCAAGCATCAGCGAGGATATGTTTGGGCGCACCGTGACGATAAACGGACTAAGCAAATGCGGCGCGATGCCCGGTTGGCGCTTCGGCTACACCGCCTGTGCGATCGATGAGCTAAATAAGGCTATGATCAGCCTACAAAGTCAAAGCGTCAGCAACGTAGCAAGTATAGTCCAGGCAGGCGCTATGCCGGTGCTGCGGGGCGAGGCAGACGATTATATCGAGGAGATGAGGCGCGAATACGAGCGCAGGCGCGATTTTGGCACGGACGCGATAAGCGCGATCCCAGGGCTCAGTGTCGTAAAACCAGATGGCGCATTTTATTTCTTCATAGATTGCTCACAGGTAGAACCTGATAGTATGAAATTCTGCATGCAACTGCTAGATAAAGGGCTCGTAGCCACGGTGCCAGGAAGCGGATTTGGCATGGATGGGCACTTCCGCATAAGCTTTGCGTGCTCTATGGAAAATCTAAAACGCGGCTTTGAGCGCATAGAAAAATTCGTAAAAAATCACCACAGATAGGCATGCCAGCGGAATTTTGATCTAAATTTGTCGTAGCTTAGCAGCGAAATTTTTACATAAAATTTAATGCGGCTTGGCGGCAAATTTAGTGTGGCACGGCACAGCTCAGAATTTAATGCGGTTGTTCTAGCTAAGCACGATTAAATTTCGAACCGCTTTAGTTTAAGGACATTTAAATCTCGAGCTGCCGTATTTAGGAGCGCTTAAATTTTATGCCGTTTATTCAAATGCGGCTAATTTTGCGCTGTTATGTTACGATGCCTGCTGCACCACGCACTGCTCGCGATTTTAGATTTCGCTTCGGAATTTTAAAGCTCATCGCGCAATTCATCTAGGTTTCGTCGCAAAAGCTCTAGTACAAACGCCGCCAGCGGCAGAGCTTTTAAAATTTTATCGCAAAATTTTTTAAAATTTCGCGCCGAGGCTTTCGGCTCTTGCGCTGCTCGCCGTTTGATGCCGCTATGCTAACTAAACGTAGCAGTCGCGCAAAATACTACAAAATGGGCGCAATAAACACGATCGACGCCGCATAGCGACACGCGACGAACCAAAAAACGAGCGACGCAGATCGTAAACGAGCTAAATTTTAAAATTTTACCGTGCCCGAGGCCTTGGTGCAAGCGCGATAAATTTTATGTTTTAGTGTGCCTTTGAGCCCAAGCGTATCAAATAGATTTTAAACGAAATTCTAACGCTACGGCGCTATTTTATATTTTTATAAAGACTATTTTAGTAAAATCAGAGCTTTATGAGCGAGATAAAAATTTTAATCACCGACGAGGATCTGTGCGCTCCGCAGCGGCTTTTGAGTAGGCGCGATAAGAAGCTGGCGTGCGCGCGAGGTCATCTGCGCGAGTTTCGCGTTTCGCGGGCGCTTAAGGCGCGCTTTAAAAAACGCGGCAAATTTTGCATCTCGCACAAAAGCGAGGATGACAAAACGATCGTTGCCGTAGGTTTTGCGAGGCAAAAATTCGGACTCGATCTTGAAATTTTAAAACCGCGGAATTTTGCCGCAGCGAGCGAGTTTTGTTTCAACGCCTTTGAGCGCGAGCTTTTAGCGGCGGCG
The DNA here is from genome assembly GCA_963551055.1 of uncultured Campylobacter sp. Lineage (GTDB taxonomy): Bacteria > Campylobacterota > Campylobacteria > Campylobacterales > Campylobacteraceae > Campylobacter_B. Next base: position 5,307 of record CAUVFI010000050.1, read on the forward strand.
GACGAGAGCGAAAAGACGCTCGTTTTTTATAAAATTTATACGATCAAAGAGGCGCTGATTAAGGCGCGAAGCCTAGGTTTTTACGCGCTTGCTCGCGTGGGGCTGGCGCGTGGGGCTGGCGGTGAGGCTCTGGCGCTTGATGAGCGCGGCAGGGCGTGGCCCTACAAAAGCTATATTTTAGAGGGCGAGATTATGATTTCGCTCGTTTTTAGGGAGAATTTTTGAGACCTGTTTATCGTTTTTACGCTATTTCTAAAACGGCTTTCATTCTGCTTTGCGCCGCGTTTTTTATAGGCGGATGCGCGCGCAAAGCGCCCGAGCAGATAGCGGAATTTAGCCAAAAGCAGTTCGTCCTGACGGACGAGCTCGGCGTAAAAAGCAGAGCCCTGATCTCAAAAATTTCACCCGTAAGCAGCGAAGAGAGCCGCTACAAGCTCGTATGGCTCGATATGCTAGGCGCGCCGATCGCACGTAAAATTTTATCGATCAAAGGCGGCGAGGCGAAATTTCGCAACGACGGCTTCCTGCCACCCGATTCGCAAAGCGAGCGAGTGTTTTTAGCCCTGCTCGAGAATGCGGATAAAGCAAATTTCACTATAAACGCAAAGGGGCTCCGATATGACGCAGTATCTAAGTAGCTCCGGACTCATCTGCGCGGGCGCAAACAGCGCCGCAGAGCTTTTTAGCGCGCTGTGCGAAAAAAGATCCGCGCTGCAAAAGCTTAGCGTCTGCGGTAAAAATTTCATCTTTGGGCGCGTGGATACACCGCTGCCGAGAATCAAAGATCGCGCTTACGCCACGCGCACGAACGCCCTGGCGCTTTATGCCTGCCTCGGCGTGCAAGAGCAAATAGAGCAAGCCGTGCAAAAATTTGGCGCGCACCGCGTAGGCGTGGTATTTGCGACCACCAATACCGGCGTGCAGGAAAACTATGCGGAATTTTTCGCCTGCGACAAGGGCACGGAAAATTTTATCTCTCAAGACGGCGAAAACTCCGCGCCGTGCAGCGGAATTTCCACTCCAAACGGCGAAAATTTCGCCAAAAATTCAAAAGACGCAAACAATAAATTTAAAAACTTCTGCTTCGAGCGCAACTCCCACGCAAACCCCGCAAATTTTATCCGCGA